>NZ_JBXGGR010000053.1:0-26044 GCF_056855035.1 Suttonella sp. | reverse complement strand
GCAAATGGTGTTGAAGGTGATGTGTTTGAATTTGTTGAAAGCAGCCAATAAGTTAAGGCTAATAGCACCTATTGCTGCCTGAAAAGGCGGTAAGCAGCCTGAAATGGGCTGTTTAATCAGGATGAATGGGTAAAATTTGGGTAGATATTGCCATTTTTCTTAAAAACCCCAAAACAACTTAAATGCTTTGAGGTTTTGCAAAGGTTTCAGGTTGGGCGCGCAACGGCGAGACGGCTTTGTCGCTCAAATTGGGCAAGCAAAGCTATGTTCTGCCTTATGTGTTTGCTAGCAATGAGAGCGGCGCGATAGAGTTTATGGCGCTGCAAGGCAGGGCTTTGTGCTAGCTTGCCGATTACACCGCAGACAGATTGGTGGCGCAGCATGGTTTGCTGGAGGTCTTGGCGGATGTTGCCTTTCCCAGCTACGATGTGTCGATGCTGTATGCGGCGCATCGTTATCCTTCCAGCATTGTGCGGGCTTTTGTCGATTTTATCAGGGCAAAAACGCTTGAATCTTAGCGCACGCTGATGCTTGCCGCGCGCATATAGTCTTTGGCTTGCGCGATGCTGTATTCGCCGAAATGGAAGATGCTGGCGGCAAGCACGGCATCGGCTTTGCCGATAGTGATGCCGTCCACAAGATGTTGCAGATTGCCGACGCCTCCGCTGGCGATAATGGGGATTTGCACTTCGGCGGCGATACGGCTTAAGAGGGCGTTGTCAAAGCCTGCTTTGGTGCCGTCTCTGTCCATACTGGTTACAAGCAGTTCGCCGGCGCCGTATGATGCCATGCGGCTTGCCCATTCGATTGCATTGAGCTCGGTTTGGCGGCGACCGCCGTGGGTGAAGATGTGCCATTGTTCGGGCGCGGTTTGTTTGGCATCAATGGCGACAACGATACATTGATTGCCGAAATGCTCGGCGGCTTCCCGTACAAATTCGGGCTGTTGCACGGCGGCGCTGTTGATGGCGACTTTATCCGCACCGGCGTTTAGCAATTGGCGGATATCGTCTAATGTGCGCACGCCGCCGCCGACGGTCAGCGGAATAAAGACTTTACCGGCGACTTGCTCGACCATGTGCAGGGTGGTGCGGCGTTCGTCGGAGGTGGCGGTGATGTCGAGAAAGGTCAGTTCGTCCGCGCCTTGTTCGTTGTAGCGTTGGGCGGCTTCGACGGGGTCGCCGGCATCGCGGATATTGACGAAATTGGTGCCTTTGACGACGCGACCGTTATTTACGTCAAGACAGGGGATGATGCGTTTGGCGAGTTGGGTGTTCATGAATGGTCCTTGGGGTCTTGTAGCCAGTGGGCGAGGAAATCGTCTAACCATGCGCTGATGGCGGGGGTGTAGGTGTCGATATCGCGAATTTGGGCGCGAACGGTTTGTGCGCCCGGTCCTGCCAGTTCTTCGGGGTCGCGTTGGTGCCAGTATTGGATTTGTTCCGGCGTGGCTTCGGGGTGGAATTGAAAGCCGTAGGCGCGTTCGCCGAGGCGGAAGGCTTGGTTGGGATATAAATCGCTGGCGGCGAGTTTGACGGCGTGTTCGGGAATGGTAAAGCCTTCATTGTGCCATTGAAAGAATTTTTCAGGGGCATTGGCAAAGATGTCTTCAAAGCCTTCAAGGGTGGGATAAAGATTGTAGTAGCCGATTTCTACATAGTGTTTGTGATGGCGCGTAACGGTGCCGCCGAAGGCGCGGGCAAGGAGTTGTCCGCCGAGGCAGATGCCGAGATAGGGTTTGCCGGCTTCCACGCTGCGCCGTATCCAGCGGATTTCTTCATGCAGGGCAGGCAGAACGGTGTCGCAGTCATTGACGCTCATTTTGCCGCCGAAGACGACGGCGGCATCGTAGCTGTCGAGTTCGGGCAGGCTTTGTCCGTGCAGGGGGCAGCAGATGGAAAGCTGATGCCCTGCGGCGGAGAGTTTTTCGCCGACCAGCCCCGTGAAGCCTTGCGGATTATGCAGAAGAATTTGAATGCGTTTCGGGTTCATGTTTAGCGGCTGTGGGACTGAAGAATAAAATCCGCGTCGACGTCTTGGGCAAAGTATTGTTTCAAATCGGCGGCGCAGTCGGCAAGGGTTTGGCTGAGAGTATAGGGTGGGTTGTAAATCATCATGGCGCTGCCGTACATGCCGAAGCCTTTGTCGCTGGGCGCGCAGACGCAATGCGTGGCTTGGAGATAGTCCAGTTGATAATGCTGCGCAAGGGCGGGCAGACTGTGAATAAGCTGGTGCGTGCCTTGATGGCTTAAGAGCGGATACCAGACCAAGATGCAGGCCTGCGGAAAGCGCGCAAAGGCTTTTTTCAAGCTGTGTTCAAGGCGTTGGCAGTCGTTTTTGTCTTCATAGGGCGGGTCGATTAGGACGACGGCGCGGTGTTGCGGTGGCGGCAATGCCGCTATCAGGCTTTGAAAGCCGTCGCTTTGTTCGATGAGATTGCGGCGCGGTCGCAGGCGGCGGATATTGGCTGCTAATTGCGGATAGTCGCTGGGGTGCAATTCGCAGGCACGCAGACTGTCGCCGGGGCGCAGCATCTGCGCGGCAATCCACGGCGAACCTGCCACGCTGTGGGCAGGGGCTTGCGCTAGCCAGCTTTGCATGTCTTGCGCAAATGCCGCCAATGGCGCGGCTAGGGATGCGGCTTGGAATAAGATGTCCATGCCGCCGGCGTATTCGCGGTTTTCGCCCAAACGCGGATCTTGGCGTTGATAGAGTCCTGCGCCGGCATGGGTATCGAGATAAAGAAAGGGCTTATCTTTGCGTTTGTAATAGTTCAGCACTTCATATAGGCAGAAGTGCTTGAGAACGTCGGCAACATTGCCGGCATGGAAATGGTGGCGGTAACTTAGCATGTGCTGAGGATTTGATAGAGTTTTTCGACTAATTCGTCTGCGTGTTCGGGCTTGAAAATCAGCGGCGGCAGAAGACGGATGACTTTTTCCGCGGTAACGTTAAAAATAACGCCTTTATCCAAGCCTTTTTCCACTAATTGCGGCACAGGCTGTTGCAGCTCGATGCCGATCATTAAGCCTTGTCCGCGAATTTCTTTGAGCAGAGGCAAATCGCCCAGACGCTGCTGCAATTGACGGCGCAAATAGTCGGCGGTCGTTTGCACGTGCTCGGCGATATGATCGCGCTGATAGATGTCTAGGGTTTTATTGACAACAGACATGACTAGCGGCGTGCCGGCAAAGGTCGAGCCGTGCAAGCCGGCTTGGAAATATTCCGCTGCTGCGCCGCGCGCCGCACAGGCACCGACCGGCAGTCCGTTGCCTAAACCTTTGGCAAGCGTGATGATATCAGGCTGAATGTCGTAATGCTGATAGCCGAACCATTTGCCGCTGCGGCAGATGCCGATTTGCACTTCATCGCAAATTAGCAGCCAGCCGCGTTCGTCGCATAGTTGGCGGATATGGCGCAAATAGTCTTTATCTACAGGATGAATACCGCCTTCGCCCTGCAAACATTCCAACATGACCGCTACGATATCGGGACGGTAGCGCTGCGCTTCAACGGCGGCAATGTCATTAAAGGGAAGATGGATAAAATCATTAAGATGCGGTTCAAATCCGCGGCGGATTTTGGGATTGGCGGTTGCCGCCATGGCGCCGAAGGTACGTCCGTGAAAACCGCCGTAAAAGCTGATAATGGCAGGGCGGTCAATGCCTTTTTGTCGCGCGTGCAGGCGGCTTAATTTAATCGCCGCTTCATTGGCTTCCGCGCCGGAATTGCAGAACATCACTTTATCCATGCCGGAAAGGGCGGCGATTTTCTCGGCGGCAGACGCTTGCTCGGGGATTTCAAACAGATTGGAAACGTGCCAGAGGCGTGCCGCTTGTTCGCTGAGGGTCTGCGCTAATTCGGGATGCGCATGTCCCAATCCGCAGACGGCGATGCCAGCAAGGGCGTCAAGATAGGCTTTTCCTGCACTATCAAATAAATAAACGCCTTCGCTGTGCGTAAAGGCAATCGGCAGGCGCGCGTAATTATTCATGAGGGCGGTGGCTTTTGTATTCATAGTGTCGGTTTTAGGGCGAAAAGGAGGTATAGTATGCGCTTTATTGTGTAAATCAAGAGGTATCTTATGGAAACGATCGAAAGAATTAAAGAGCAAATCGGCTCAATGCCCGTATTGCTCTATATGAAAGGCACGCCGGATTTCCCGCAATGTGGTTTTTCCGCTCGCGCGGTGCAGTGCATGAAGGCCGAAGGGCAGCCTTTCGCCTATGTCAATATTTTACAAGACCCTGAAATTCGTGCGGAATTGCCTAAATATGCCAATTGGCCGACTTTCCCGCAATTATGGGTGAAAGGCGAATTGGTAGGCGGCTGCGATATTATCGTGGAAATGCACGAGAGCGGCGAATTGGCGGACTTGCTGAGCGGAATCGAATGGCCGGAGCAATAAATTCTTTGCCACGCCGAAATGCTGAAAAAAGTCCCGACTAGGGACTTTTTTCATATTGAATTTCCTGAATATGCTCGGCATTGCCGGCAATCATCATCAGACGGTCGACGCCCACCGCCACGCCTGCGCAATCGGGCAAGCCTTGTTCAAGGGCTTGCAAAAAGTCTTCGTCGATGGCAATTGGCGGCAATCCCAGCGCAGCGCGTTCGCGGTTATCCGCTTCAAATCGCGCGCGTTGTTCTGCGGCATTGCCGAGTTCGTGAAAACCGTTGCACAGTTCGATGCCGTCGATATAGGCTTCAAAGCGGGCGGCGACCCATTGCCCCGCGGTATTGCGTTCAAGTCTTGCCAATGCGGCTTGTGAGGCAGGGTAGGCATAAACGAATTCAAGACAGTCTTTGCCCAATTGCGCTTCGATATAGTGCGTGAATAGCAAATCCAAATAGCCGTCGCGATCCAGCTGCCATGCGCGGCTTTCGGGGATTTTCTCGCCGCAGAATACAGCTAAATCGGCATCACTGATGGCAAAGCAGTCGATGTGCAGATAATGCTGAAACAGTTCGCCGTAGCTGCTGCGGCGGATATGCAGCGGACGCTTGAGCAGATGCGCGAATAAATCCGCGACTTCCTGCATCAGCTTCGGGAGGTCGAAGCCTAGACGGTACCATTCCAAGAGCATGAATTCTTGGCGGTGTTTGCGTCCCAGTTCTTCGCCGCGAAAGACGTGGCTGAGTTGGTAGATGTCGGGCGCGCCTTGGCAGAGCAAGGTTTTCATGGCGTATTCGGGCGAGGTAATGAGATAGCCCGTATCTGCGGCAAGATTGTGCAGCTGCGCATCGCTGACGCCGTAGGGTCGCAGCAGGGCGGTATCGACTTCAAGCACTTGGGCGGCGGCGAAAAAGGCGCGGATTTCGGCAAGAAATTGGGCGCGAAAGGGGATGAGTTCGGTAATGTTCATATGAATATGGTCATAAAGAAGCCCTGAAGATTCAGGGCTTTTTCTGTTTAAGCGGCAAATTGCGTCGCCATCAGCACGAGGCGGGCAATCAGAATCAGCGTGATGACCCAAACGCTGATAGAAACTTGGTTCATTTTGCTGGTCAGCGATTTAATCACGGCATAGGCGATAAAGCCAAGGCTGATGCCGTCGGCGATGGAGTAGGTCAAGGTCATGCCCATGACGGTAATGGCGGCAGGGGCGGCTTCGCTGATGTCGTTCCAATCGATGTTGCCGAGGGCGTACATCATCAGCACGGAGACGTATAAAATCGCGCCGCTGGTGGCTTCAATCGGTACCATGCCCGCTAAAGGCGAAAAGAAGATGGCACATAAAAAGAAGATGCCGACCGCTACGGCGGTTAAGCCCGTACGTCCGCCGGCGGCAACGCCGGAAGCGCTTTCGATATAGCTGGTGGTGTTGGATGTGCCGAGTGCTGCGCCGACGATGGTCGCACCGCTATCGGCGAGCAAAGCGCGTTTGAGATTGGGGATTTTGCCGTCTGTGGCAATAAGTCCCGCGCGATTGGTCACACCGACGAGTGTGCCGGCGGTGTCGAATAAATCGACGAAGAAAAAGGCGAAAACAACGGAAATCATGCTGATGCTCAGCGCGCCCATGATGTCCATTTGCATGAAAGTAGGGGCAAGCGATGGCGGTGCGGAGATGATTTTTGCGCTAAATTCGGTATGTCCGCAGAGAATGCTGATGATACTGGTGGCAAGAATGGCGATTAAGACACCGCCGCGGATATGGCGCGATTCCAAAACAATGATGAGGAAGAAGCAGAAAAAGGTCATCAGCGGCGTGTAGTGGGTTAGATTGCCCAGCGAAACGAGCGTGGCAGGGTTATCGACGATAATGCCGGTTTGCTTGAAGGCAATCAGCATCAAAAATCCCCCGATACCGGCGGCAATTGCGCGTTTGAGGGTATTAGGAATGGCATTAATCAGCCATTCGCGGATTTTAAACAGGCTGATGAGGATAAAGAGAATTCCGGAGAGAAACACCGCGCCTAAGGCGATTTGCCAGCTTTTGCCCATGCCCAAAACGACCGTGAAAGTGAAGAAGGCGTTCAATCCCATGCCGGGCGCGAGGGCGACAGGGAGATTGGCAACAAATCCCATGATAAAACAACCTACTGCGGCGGCAATACAGGTAGCGACAAATACGGCACCGCTGTCCATGCCCGATTGAGCCAAAATGCTGGGATTAACGAAAATAATGTATGCCATCGTCAGGAAGGTGGTCAAACCGGCGGTAAATTCGGTGCGAGCCGTGGTTTTGTGCGCATCAAGCGCAAATAGTTTGTTGAGCATGATATTTTCCGAGAGAAAAGAAAGTGCTGATTATAGCCGATTATTATCAAATGCTCATCTGCAAGTAAGATTAAAAAGGCAGGGGCGCGTAAAAATGCCGCTGCCTACCTTTGCGGTCGGTAATGCTTAATTGCTGCGCGTGGAGCAAAAGGCGCGGCAGCTGCGCGTCCTGCGGATAGCTGTATAGATTGTCGCCGATAATGGGATGTCCGATTTCCGCCAAATGTACGCGCAGTTGATGACTGCGTCCGGTAAAGGGATAGAGTGCGACGCGGGTACTTTCGCCTTCATAATTTAAGACTTCATAGCGCGTGAGTGCGCTTTTGCCCTGTTCGTAGCAGACCATTTGCCGCGGACGGCGTTCCCAGTCGCAGCGCAGGGGAAAATCGATTTCGCCGCGTGACGCGGCAATATGCCCATGACAAAGGGCTTGATAGGTTTTCTCGGTTTCTCTTTGGGCAAAGCATTGTTTGTAATAGCGTTCCGCATCTTTATGTTTGGCAACGAGAAGCACGCCGCTGGTCGCCATGTCCAGACGGTGCGCCGCCATTGCGCCGGGGTATTGCTGCTTAATCCGCCATTCCACGCTGTCTTGCTTGTCCGCGCCGCGTCCGGGTACGGAAAGCAAACCTGCAGGTTTGTCCACGACCACAATGTCGGCGTCTTCAAAAATAATATCCATAAGGCGGTGTTCACATCAGAATGTCATAAAAAAAGCGCGATGAACGCGCTTTTTTTCGAGCTCAGCGGATTAGTTGGTCGCGCCGGTGCTGTCTGCTGCATTTTGAATGCCGGAACCGGCTTTTTCCACGTCTTGACCCACACCTTTAACAGTGTTGCAGCCGGCTAAAGCCAGTACGGAAACTAAGCCCAATACAGATAAAATTTTACGCATGATATGCTCCTTTAGGTTGATGTGAAAACAGACTTTACAGTAGCAAAGCTTTTTATTATTCACAAGCAAAATTTTCTAAGCCAAATAGTCAAATAAAGCTCTGGAAAAATATCGGTTTGTTAAATAAAAATATTTTCTTTGAGGCTTTATTTGTTGTTTTATCAAAAGCAGATTAAGAATGAACGATTTTGCACGTGTATTCACAAATGCTTATGAAAAATAGGCATAAGCCTCTATTTTTATCAGGCAAGCGGCAAAGAATATGGCACAATGCCCGCCTCGATTGTCTAGGAGGATATTATGAAGAAAATTTTACCGCTTGCCCTATGCTTAGCCGCTTGGCATACGACGGCTCAAGCCGCCACGATTGACGACATCAAACAACGCGGCGAATTGCGCTGCGGCGTAACTCAAGCCTTGGCAGGTTTTTCGGTTGCCGATGATAAGGGCAATTGGACGGGTTTGGACGTGGATTATTGCCGCGCGATTGCCACAGCGATTTTTGATGATCCGAATAAAGTGACTTTCCGCCCGACTTCTTCCAAAGAGCGTTTTACCGTTTTGCAATCAGGTGAGATTGATGTGCTTGCCCGTGTTACCACATGGACGCTGTCGCGCGATGCGGATTTGGGCTTTGATTTTACCGCTGTGAATTATTATGACGGTCAAGGCTTTATGGTGCAGAAATCTTTAGGCATCAAAAGTATTAAAGAATTAGACGGCGCTTCTATCTGCACCAATACCGGCACTTCCACAGAAGTGAATATGAGCGATTATTTCAAATCTCACGGCATGAGCTATAAGCCTGTGATTTTTGAAAAATCAGAAGAGGTGAAAACCGCTTATGACAATGGACGCTGCGATGCCTATTCCTCCGATGTTTCGGGTTTGTATGTGCAAAGAAAATTGCTGAAAAATCCTGATGAGCATGTGATTTTGCCGGAAGTGATTTCCAAAGAGCCTTTAGGTCCCTTAGTGCGCCATGGCGATAATCATTTTGCCGATTTGGCGCGCTGGACGCATTTCTGCATGGTTAATGCCGAAGAAATGGGCGTGAGTTCGCAAAATGTGGCGGAAAAACTCAAGAGCGACAATCCTGATGTGCGCCGTCTGCTGGGCTTGGAAGCCAACGGTGCGGAAAAATTGGGCGTCGGTGTAGATTTCTGCCAGCGCATTGTGGCGAAAGTCGGCAATTACGGCGAAGTGTTTGCGAAAAACGTGGGCGCGGATTCCGAGCTGAAAATCGAGCGCGGTTTGAATAAATTGTGGAATGACGGCGGGATTATGTATGCGCCGCCGCTGCGTTAATTGAGATATGTGAAAAAGCCGCTTGTCAGCGGCTTTTTCTTTGCTTTAAATGCAAGTCTTTCGCGTTTTCTGCTCGCTACGGTGCGGGTAAAACTGCTAGAATGCGCCTTTTGCATATCAGGGGAGAATAATGAGCGATACGGTTTTCCACAAAATTCTGCGCGGCGAGATTCCTTGCGCCAAAATTTATGAAGATGCCCATATTTTTGCATTTATGGACGCTTTTCCGCAGGCAAAAGGTCATGCCTTGATTATCGCCAAAGAGGGCGCAGCAAATTTGTTCGAGATGCCGGAGGAGTCTTTGGCGTATATTATCCGTTTTAGCCGCCGTTTGGCGCGTGCGCAGCGGCAAGTTTTTGCTCCCGAGGGGATTCGCGTGATGCAATTCAACGGCGAGGCGGCAGGGCAAACCGTGTTTTACTACCACATGCATTTATTGCCTGTCTATGCGGCACAAAAAGAAGAACAGCATGGCAGCAAAGCGGCGGATTTGGCGGAATTGCAAGCCCAAGCCGCGCAATTGGCGGCAGCTTTAGAGGCGTAATCATGAGCGAAAAGAAGATTCGTGTCGGCATTGTCGGGGCGACAGGCTATACGGGCGCGGAATTGCTGCGCATTTTAGCCGCCCATCCTGCCGTTGAGATTGCCTGCATTACGGCGCGGGCGGAAGTCGGCAAAGCGGTTTCGGAATTGTATGCGCATTTGCGCGGTGTGGTGGATTTGGCTTTTGTCGCTTTGGACGATGAGGCTTTATTGCAATGCGATGTGGTCTTTTTTGCCACACCGCACGGGGTGTGTATGGCGCAGGCGCAGCGCCTGATAGATGCCGGTATTAAGGTGATTGATTTTTCGGGCGATTTCCGTTTGAAAGATACGGCAACTTTTGAACGCTGGTACGGCATGGCGCATAGCGCGCCCGAATTGCTCAAGCAGGCGGTTTACGGTTTGCCGGAATTGCAGCGCGATAAGATTCGCCATGCACGTCTGATTGCCAATCCCGGCTGCTATCCGACCGCCGTACAATTGGGCTTTAAGCCTTTATTGGCGCATGATTTGGTGGAAACTTATCCCTTGATTGCCGATGTCAAATCGGGCGTATCCGGCGCAGGGCGGGCGGCAAAAGTGGCAAATCTGTTTTCCGAGATGGGTGAGAGTTTTCAGGCCTATGCGGCTTCGGGACATCGCCATCAGCCTGAAATCGAACAGGAATTGTCGAAAATCGCAGGAAAAGAGCTGGCGATTACCTTTGTACCGCATTTGCTGCCGATGATTCGCGGCATTGAAGCCACCTTATATGCGGTACTGAAAGATCCGCATGTCGATTTGCAGCAATTATATGCCGATACTTATGCTAATGAGCCTTTTGTAGATGTCTTGCCTGCCGGCGAGCATCCGAGTACGCGCAGCGTGCGCGGCAGCAATATGGTGCGTATGGCGGTGCATCGTTCCGTGGATCAGCGCATGGCGGTGATTACGGTGGTGGAAGACAATTTGGTCAAAGGAGCGGCAGGGCAGGCGGTGCAATGTATGAATATTGTCTGCGGTTTGCCCGAAACTCTAGGTTTGCAACACATCGCTTTGATGCCATAAGGAAGAACTATGACAGCAACAATCATTGACGGCAAGGCATTTGCCGCAGATATTCGCGAGCAAGTGCGCTTGCAAGTAGAAGACAATCTTCAAAAAGGCGGTGTGCGTCCCGGTTTGGCGGTGGTTTTGGTCGGCGACGATGCCGCCAGCGATGTCTATGTGCGCAATAAAGGTATTGCGGCGGAAGCGGTAGGATTTTATAGTGAAACCCATCGTCTACCCGGCGAGACTACCCAGCAGCAATTACTGGATTTGATTCAGAAATTAAATCATAAGCCCTCCATTCACGGCATTTTAGTGCAACTGCCTTTGCCGGCGCATCTGGATAAAGAAGCCGTGATTGCCGCGATTGCACCGCATAAAGATGTGGACGGTTTTCATCCGCACAATGTCGGCAAATTGTGGCTGGGCGAAAAAGATTGCCCCGTGCCTTGCACGCCTCTCGGCTGTTCTTTGATTTTAGAACACCATTTGGGCAGCAATTTGGAGGGTAAAAAAGCGGTGGTTATCGGTGCGTCTAATATTGTCGGCAAACCGATGGCGGCTTTGCTGATGCGGATGCGCGCCACCGTAACGGTTTGTAATTCCAAAACGCCGAATTTGCCGGAAGTCGCGCGGCAGGCGGATATTTTAGTGGTGGCGGCAGGCAGAGCGGAATTAGTCAAAGCCGATTGGATTAAGGCAGGAGCGATAGTGCTGGATGTGGGCATTAACCGCATTGAGAAAGACGGCAAAGCGCAATTGGTCGGCGATGTCGATTTCGCCGCCGCCAAAGCGGTTGCAGGCGCAATCACGCCCGTGCCGGGCGGCATCGGGCCGATGACTATTGCCTGTCTGCTACGCAACACCTTGCAATTGCAACAATTATCAACACAGATGTAAATAAACAGAGGAATACCATGAGCGAAGAAATCGGACTCTTCTACGGCAGCACTACCGGCATGACCGAAGACGTGGCGTTTAAAATTGAGAAAATTGCCCAAGAAAAACACGGCATCACACTCACGCCGATCAATATTATTGATTTGGACGACCCTAACGATATGTTTTTATACAATAAACTTATAGTCGGACAGCCGACATGGAATTACGGCGAATATCAAGACGATTGGGAAATGGTGGTGGATAAAATCGCTGCTGCCGATTTGCATGGCAAAACCATTGCCATGTTCGGTTTGGGCGATCAAGTCGGTTATCCGGAATATTTCCTTGATGCTATGGGCATGTTGGCAGAACAATTTGCCGCGCAGGGCGCGAGCTTTATCGGTGAATGGCCGACCGAGGGTTATAAATTCGAAGCCTCTAAAGCCCTGTTGAAAAACGGTAATTTCCTAGGGCTCGGCATTGATGAAGATTCGCAGCCCGAGCTGACCGACGAGCGCCTTGAAGCCTGGCTGGCGCAAATTCTGCCGCAATTCGCCGCTTTACCCTAAATGAACATTGCACTTCACAGCGATTTGCATACCGAAGTAAGCCTATGCGAATTGCAGGGCTTGGCGCAGGCGGATGTATTGCTGTTGGCGGGCGATATCGGCGATATGCAGACCTTGCCGCAGTTTTTCTACAAGCTGCGCCAACAAGCACCGCAACTCACGGTGCTGTATATTCTGGGCAATCACGAACATTGGTATCTGCAATGGGAGCAGGGCTTGGCGGAGTACCGCCGCCTTGCCGCCGACTATGATATCCGCCTATTGGAAAACGAATCCCTCATCATCGATGATGTGCTGTTTTGCGGCACAACCTTATGGACGGATTTCGCTCTAGCCGGCGATGCGGCGAGCAGCATGGATTGGGCGCGGGATAACATACCGGATTTTCATTTGATTCAAAGCGGTTTCAGCGCATTCTCGCCGGAAGACATGTTGGCGGAACATCAGGCGGCGCGGCAATTTTTGCATGATGCCTTGACGCAGCATCAGAGCTTGCGCAAAAAAGTCGTGTTCAGTCATTTTCTGCCGGCGAAAGAGCTGGTCGGCAAGCAATACGGCTACAGCCAAGAGGCATTGATGAAAAGTGCTTATTGGAGCAGCGATTTGCCGGAATTATATGCCCTTGCCGATGTCTGGGCATATGGGCATAGTCATGAAAATATCGAATGCACGCTGGGGTATACGCGCTTTATCAGCAATCAGCGCGGTTATTTTAGCGAATATAACCGCTATCGCCCCTCGAGCGGTTATCGTCCGGATTTTATGCTGGAGATTTAAGCAGCTGTATGCTTCATTCATACCGTGTATAGTCAAAGATTTCAAAAAGAGTTACAGTTTTGATTCATTTTGCTGTACTCTCTATAACGCTCGCAGCTTGATATTTTGTGTCACTTTTTCAGTTCTTCGACTATAATATGTTTTGAACATATATATTGAATGAATTTAGCGCTCATAACATCAATGTCTATGCCGCCTGCTATTCCTTGCCATGCGGCAATTTCTCTGCCAAGTCCGCCAATATTTTTTCCGATATTTTGCCTTTGCTGCCGATTTCTTGGGCGAAGGTTTGGATGCGGTATTCTTCCAAGGCATAGGCATAGGCGATCAGTGCGGCGTTTTGGCTGTCGCTCGGCTTACTGATGCCCTGCTGAGTCAGGCTCTTATCCAGCAATGCTTGCCAAGGATTGAGGACGGATTGGCGCATGGCGTCTTTCAGCGGTTCGCGTTCGAGTTTGTCCAGACGCAGATTGGCGGCTTTGATGTAGCGCAAGAGGTCGGGCAGTTTGGCGGCGGCGGTTTGGCGGATAAAGTCGGGGAAGACGAGACGTGCGATTTGTGCGCTGATGTCGGCTTTGGCGCTTTTGTGTTTGCATTGGTGCAGGCGTTCGTTCAGGCGGCTGTATTCGCTTAGTAATTGGCTGAGTTGGGCGGCGAGTTCGTTGCCGGCGCTGATGAGGTGTTTTTCGCCTTGCGCCAGCGCCGCATCAAATTGGCTTTGGCTGCGCAGGGCTTTGCCCTCGCTGAGGCAGACGCGCTCAATCAGTGCCATGAAGATGTCGTCAGCCAGCAGATTGTCATGACTGATTTTGCGGTAGTGCAGGCTCATGGTATTGAGTTGCGGCAGGTTTTTTTTGAGGTATTTGCCTTGGCTGCCGAGTTTTTGTGCGAGCAGGTGGCGCAGTCCTTCATGGTGGGCGCGGGCGGCTTGTTCGGGGTTGTCATGCAGACGCATGAAGAGTTGCCCTTTTTCCAGCGTGAGGGCAGGGTAGCCGATGATGCCGCCGGCCATTTTTTCGCTGTCGGGCAGTTGCGTCCATTGCCAGTCTTGCACGGGCTGTCCATCTGCCAGTTTGCTGCGGCTGCGTTCTTGGAATTGGGCGGCGGCTTGCGCTTGGTAGCGGGCTTTGAGGGCGGCTAGGTCGCGACCTTCGGCAAGGGGGCGTTTGCGCGGATCGAGGAGGCGGAAGTTCATGCGGTAATGTGCTTCGAGTTTGCTTTCGTCAAAGTCTTCTAGGGGAATGCGCAGTCCTTTCATTTGCCAGATGCCGTCCGAGAGGGCTTGCGCTAAGGGCGCGGCGCTGTCTTGCAGGCGTTCGTGCAGGGCACGGGCGAAGTCGGGTATGGGGACGAGTTGCCGCCGCCAGACTTTGGGTAGGCGGCGTAGCAGGGCTTCGATTTTTTCTTCCAGCATCGCTGGCACGAGGCGTTCAAAATCTTCGGTTTCCAAGGCATTGAGTGCGGTCAGCGGCACAAGAACGGTAACACCGTCGGTTTCGCTGCCGGGGTCGAATTGGTATTGGAGCTGGAAACGTTGTCCGCGAATGTTGATGTGTTCCGGATATTCTTGTGCCGAGATGTCGGCTTCGTTTTGCAGCAGGTCGGAGGCCTGCATTTTCAGCGCGGCTTCGCCTTTTTGCTTCGCCCATTGTTCTAGGCTGACGACGGAATGGACTTTTTCCGGCAGGCGCTGGAAATAGAAGTCAGCAAGGGCTTGTTCGTCAATCAGGATGCCGCGACTGCGGGTTTTGTCTTCCAAGGTTTGCAGTTCTTGCCAGAGGGCGATGTTTTCCGCAATGACGCTGAGGCGGCTGTGGATTTCGCCGGTCACTAGGGCTTCTTGCACGAAGATGTCGTGGGCAAGGGCGGGATTTTGTTTGGCAAAGGGTTTTTTACGTCCTGCCACAATCGGCAGACCGTAGAGCAGCAGGCTTTCTTCCGCCATGACGTTGCCGGCTTTTTTGCTCCAATGCGGATTGCTGTATTGCCGTTTCGTGATATGGGCGGCGAGGTGTTCCAGTTCGTGCAGTTCGATGGAGGCGCAGTGGCGGGCAAAGACGCGGTTAATTTCCACAATGCTTGCCGCCATGATGGCTTGTGGGCGCTGTTTTGCCAAGACGCTGGCGGGGAAGATGGAGAATTTGCGGTGGCGGGGACCGGTGTAGTCTTTGTTTTGTTCGTCCCAGAGTCCGACTTGGTCGAGAAAGCCTGCCAGTAAACTGCGGTGAAGGAGCGGCAGATGCGGATTGTCGAAGTCGAGACTGCCTTTGCTGCCTTCGACGAGATTATCTTGTTGGCGGCGGTTGGGCGCAGGTTTGAAATCATTGATGCGCAGTTTTTGTTGGTGGGCATCGCGCATGAGTTGATTGGTGAGTTCGCGCCATTCGCGCATACGTTGTGCATTGAGAAAGTAGTGTTTGCACCAAGCACGGAGCTTGTTGTTGGAATGTTCGCGCCGCGCATTGGAATAGGCGGCAAAGAGATTGAGCAGGGTTTGGAAATCGCTGTGTTTGTCGGCAAATTCCCCTTGGCGCATATCGGCTTGCGCTTCCGCACCAAAGGGACGTTCACGCGGATCTTGAATCGAGAGCGCGGCAATGATGATCAGGGCTTCATGCAGGCAGGCATTGTCTTCGGCGGCATAGACGATGCGGGCAAAGCGCGGATCGACCGGCAGATGCGCCATTTTCTTGCCTAGGGCGGTAAGGCGGTTGTGTTCATCAACGGCGCGTAGTTCGAATAGAAGGCGGTAGCCGTCATTGATTTGCCGCTGGTCGGGGCTGTCCACAAAGGGAAAAGCGGCGATGTCACCCAAATGCAGAATCAGCATTTGCAAGATGACGGCGGCAAGGTTGGTACGCAGGATTTCCGGCTCGGTAAAGGCGGGACGCTGTTTGAAATCTTCTTCGCTATAGAGACGGATACAGACGCCGGCGCTTAAGCGTCCGCAGCGTCCTGCACGCTGATTGGCGGCGGCCTGCGAGATAGCTTCAATCGGCAGGCGCTGGGTTTTGCTGCGTAGGGAATAGCGGCTGATGCGCGCGGTGCCGGTGTCGATGACGTATTTAATCCGCGGCACGGTCAGCGAGGTTTCCGCCACATTGGTGGCTAAGACGATGCGCCGCTTGCCTTTTGGGTGGAAGACGGCGTTTTGTTCGGCCAGCGAGAGACGTCCGAATAAGGGCTGAATCTCGGTATCGCGCAGATTGGCTTTGCGCAGGCTGTCCGCCGCCTCGCGGATATCGCGTTCGGTAGGGAAGAAAATGAGAATATCGCCGCGGCTTTCGTGGTCGAGTTCTTCCACCGCTTGCAGGATATTGTCCTGCATATCGCTGTCGGGCAGCGCTTCGCGGTAGCGGATTTCTACGGGATAGCTGCGTCCGGAGACGTTGATAATCGGCGCATTATTGAAATGGGCGGCGAATTTTTCCGTGTCGATGGTGGCGGAGGTAATGATGACTTTTAAATCGGGGCGCTTGGGCAGCAATTGGCGCAGATAGCCGAGCAGAAAATCGATATTGAGGCTGCGTTCATGCGCTTCGTCAACAATAATAACTTCATATTGCGAGAGAAATTTGTCGGACAGGGTTTCTGCCAGCAGCATGCCGTCGGTCATCAGTTTGACCGCGGTCTGTTCGCTGATTTGCTCGTCAAAACGTACTTGATAACCGATGCTGCTGCCTAAAGCCACGCCCAATTCTTCGGCAATGCGATCGGCAACCGAACGCGCAGCAATGCGTCGAGGTTGCGTATGCGCAATCATGCCCGCCGCGCCCAAGCCCAAATCCAAGCAGATTTGCGGCAATTGCGTGGTTTTGCCCGAGCCTGTTTCGCCGCTGATAATCACGACTTGATGATGCTCAATCAGGCGGCGGATTTCCGCCTGCTTGGCAAGCACCGGTAAATCCGCGCTTAATGCAGGCTTGGGTAATTGCGCCAGCCGCTGCTGGTAAGCGGTATTTGAGAATTGATATTGCTTGAGATATTTCTCGCGCATCTGTTCGGCGGGCAATCCGCGCCGCTCGCGCTGGCGGATTTTATACGCCAAACTGTGCAAAGCATGGCGGTCTTGGCAAAGAATATGGGAAAAATCTTGGGGAAGGCTGGTAGTCATGAAGCGTTTAATGGTGAAAATAAAAACAAATATGGGGCTGATGTAGGCGGCTTCAAGGCTATTGTTGAAAAGTGCATGAGTCCCGCCGAGGGTTCGGCTGCCGTGTTGTCTCTATAGCTTGCAAGAAAAAGACGCTATTTTGCCATGGTTTGCAGGAACCATCGGATGGACTTTGTATAGTCGATTAACATTGTAATGATAGGGTGTTGGCTCATTTTTATTTTAATCGACTATAGTCAAAGAAATGAAAAAGTGATACAGTAATGCTGCTAACAGGTAGCGCAGAGAGTACGGCGAGATGTGTTTAAATTGTAACTCTTTTTGAATTCCTTGACTATATAAAACGTGTTCAGCTTTGGCGGATTAAAAAAGGATTGTAGCCGCCGCGGCTGTAGTCTTTTTCGCCAATCAGGATATCCAAGGCGAGGCTGGCAAGGTCGTCCGCAATCGGGTCGGCAAGCGTTTGTTCGCGCAGGAAGAAGAATTTGCGGTAGTGTTTGCAGCGGTCGCAGCTTTCCGCGCGTGCGCCGCGCAGGGCGCTAGGCAGATGGTGCTTTTCCGCGTTTGAGGCGCTGAGTTGCTGTAATTGCATGCCGGATTGCTGATTGCAGAAGGTGCATTTTGCGCGCAGGGCGTTCCAGCGGCTATTGCAGCGCGGGCAATGCAGGTAGCGCAGATTGTCGTCATCGCCGCCGCTGAGAATGACGGAAGCGACGGCGTCTTCGCCGCAGCAGGGACAATGGCTGCGTTCCTTTACGCTCGGCACATCATCTTCCACCAGTTGGCTGCTCCATGCCGTCCATAGTACTTGCTCAAGGGCTTGCAGCCAGATGTTGTCTTGCGCGGCTTCTGCCGGCATGGCGGATAATTGTGCCGCATGCGCCGCAAGGTTTTGGATTTGGCGGCGGGCTGTTTCGGGCAGAGCGGGATTTTGCAGGAGGGCTTGGCAGAAATCCGGCAGTTGTGCGGCGAGTTTGTCTGACAGCCATGCTTCGTCGCGCGGCAATTGCGCAGGAATGTCACGGATTTTTTCTTGTCGGCTCAGGAATTGGTCTTGCGTTTGGCAGAGTGCCGCCAGCAGATTGAGATAGGCCTGCCAGCTGAGGTCTTGTTCTTCCTGCGCTAAGGCGCTGAAGCGGGCGGCGCGTTTGGCAAAGATGTCGTTCGGCGGGGCGATGAAAAAAGGCTTGTGGAAAAAGGGTTTGGCTTTGATTTCTTCAGGGCTTGGGAGAGTGTTCATGCTTGAATGTGTTCCGGATGGGTGTAGATGTTTTGCTGTTCGGGGCGGGCATAGCCAATCAGGCAGATGCCGCTATGCTCGGCAAGGCGCAGGGCAAGTGCTGTGGCGGCGGAAACGGCGACAAGGCAGGAGATGCCCATGCCGGCGGCTTTGGCAATCATTTCGTAGCTGGCGCGGCTGGAGATAAGAACGGCTCCGTCTTCGGGATTGAAGCCTGTTTGCGCAAGATGTCCCAGCAGTTTGTCGAGGGCATTATGTCTGCCGACGTCTTCGTATAGGGCGAGAATTTCACCTTTGACCGCCCAAGCGGCGGCATGCAGCGAACCTGTTTGGCGGCGCAGGATTTGTGCGGCGTCCATATCTGCAAGGGCGCGCTGAATGTCGCTGAACGGCAGGGGATTGCGGCGCGTAATGGGGGCGATGTCCGGCAAGGCGGCTTGCAAACTGTCGATGCCACATAGTCCGCAGCTGCTGCGTCCGCTCATGTGGCGGCGGCGTTGCTGGAGGAGGTGAAAGCGTTCGCCGGCAATGCGCAGTTCTATGCGCAGGGCTTGGCTGTAGGTATTAAGGGGCTGTTCTTCGATTTGCAGATCGTAGAGTTGCTCGATGCGGCTTAAGATGCCTTCGCTGAGGCTGAAGCCGATAGCGAGTTCGGCAAGGTCTTGCGGGCTTGCCATCAATACGGCGTGCGAGATGCCGTTATAGACGAGGGCAATCGGTACTTCTTCCGCCAGTATGTCTTGGGAAGGGCTGAGCGTTTGTCCTTGGCGGCGGAGAATGGGATGGCTGGAAAGCGGCTGCATATGGCGGAGTCTTGATGAAGCAATTGCCCCGATGAGAGGCAATTGCTTAAGCGTTTAGGAATGAGAGGGCGGCGTCGCGGGCGCGTCCGCCTTATCCGCTTGGGATTGCCGCGCTTTTTCCATCACGGCGCGATACCAGCGCGGATGATGTTTTTCCGCCCATGCTTGAGTGACCACGCCTTCTACCATGGCGCGCAAGGTGCCTTTAATCCACAAGGCGGCATAGACATGCACGATAATGCCGATGATTAAGAGACTGGCGGCGGCAGAATGCACTAATAAGGCAAAGCGGATGACGGGAATGGGGAAATGCGGGGCGAAATAGGGACGCCAAGCAATCAGTCCGCTGAGCAGCAGCAAGACCATGCAGCTTGTCATCAGCCAAAACATCAGTTTTTGTCCGGCATTGTATTTGCCGACATCGCCGACTTCATGATTTTGCATGACTTTGCCGATGTCTTTTAACCATTTTTCGTCTTCTTTATCGAGGAAGTTCAGGCGTGCATAGCGGAAGAATTGGATAAAGAAGCCGACAAACATCAGTACGCCGACCAAGGGGTGCAATACGCGCGCCAATTGCGGCGTGCCGAAAATGTGGGTCAGCCAGAAGAAGGAGGGGTAGAAAAAGCCCAGACCGGAGACGGCGAGCAGGATAAAGCAAAATGCGACAAACCAATGGTTGATGCGTTCGGCTTTGTTGTAGCGTTGGATGAGTGGGCGTTTCATTAGGCTTCCTCCTGTCCTGATAAGACTTTGCCTTCTTTGCTGATGACTTCGGGATTGTCTTCGCCGTCTTCGCGCGTGCGGTTCGGGCCGATGGTGAGGTAGTGCAAGATGCCTGAAGCGGTGGCTGCCACAATGCCCAAGGTAACCAATGGTTTAAGCAGGCTTTTCCACAGTTTGACGGTGGTGCTGATTTTCGGGTTTTTAGGCAGATTGCTGTAGAGCTCCGGCTCGCCGGCATGATGAAGCACATATACTACATGTGTGCCGCCCACGCCTTGCGGGTCGTAAATACCGGCGTTTTCATAGCCGCGCGCCTGCAAATCGCGGACGCGTTCTTCCGCCACGCGCAGCATGTCGGCTTTGCTGCCGAATTGAATCGCGCCTGTCGGGCAGGATTTGGCGCAGGCGGGTTCTTGTCCGACGGCGACGCGGTCGGAGCAGAGGGTACATTTGTATGCGCGGTGGTCGTCGGCGTCCATGCGCGGGATGTTGAAGGGGCAGCCAGAGACGCAGTAGCCGCAACCGATGCAGTTTTCCTGATGAAAATTCACGATGCCGTTGTGATATTGGATAATCGCGCCGGGCGAAGGACAGGCTTTCAAGCAGCCCGGTTCGCTGCAGTGCATACAGCCGTCTTTGCGAATCAGCCATTCCAATTTGCCGTGTTCTTCGGTTTCGGCAAAACGCATGACCGTCCAGCTTTTGGAGGTCAGGTCGATGGGGTTGTCGTAGACGCCGTGGTTGGTGCCGATTTCGTCGCGGATGTCGTTCCATTCCGAGCAGGCGACTTGGCAGGCTTTGCAGCCGATGCAGGTGGTGACGTCGATGAGTTTTGCCACTTCTACTTGATGGTCGCGCGCGGCAGGCGGTGGCATGATGCCGGAGGTTGCCGAGCGGCGTTTGATGTCTAATGATTGCAGTGCCATGATGATGTGCCTTTATATTTATGCTTTTTCAATATTCACGAGGAAGGATTTGAATTCAGGGGTTTGCGTGTTGCAATCGCCGACAAAGGGCGTGAGCGAATTCACGATAAATTGCTTTTGTCCTGAAACGTTTTCCCAACCGCCGTGCAGGGGGATGCCGACTTGGTGCACGGTTTTGCCGTCGATTTGCAGCGGCTTGATGCGTTTGGTTACCACTGCTCTGGCACGTATCCACGCGCGTTTATTGAAAATTTTCACCCAGTCGCCTTTGCGGATGCCTTTTTCCGCCGCCAATTCTTCGCTGATTTCGCAGAATTGTTCCGGCTGCGCGATCATCAGCAATTTGACGGATTTCGTCCAGAATTGGAAATGCTCGGTCAGGCGGTAGGTGGTGCCGACATAGGGGTATTCCTCATGTGTGCCGAAGCGGTCTTTGACGCTGTCGAAGAGGCGCACTGCGGGCGATTGCACCACATTCGGATGCAGCGGATTGGTACCGATTGGCGATTCCATCGGTTCGTAATGTTCCGGGAAAGGCCCGTCCACCATTTTGCGGGCGCAGAATAGACGTCCGACGCCTTCTTCGTTCATGATGAAAGGGTTCATGCCGGAGCCGGGCGGCTCGGTGGCTTTGAAGTCGGCAACGTCCGCGCCGCCCCATTTTTCGCCGTCCCATTTAATAAGGACGCGTTTCGGATCCCAAGGCTTGCCGCTCGGATCGCAGGAGGCGCGGTTATAGACGATGCGGCGGTTCGCCGGCCATGCCCATGCCCAGTAAGGCGTATTGCCTAAGCCGCTGTCGGTGTTGTCGCGGCGGTCCATTTGGTTGCCTGCCTGCGTCCAAGAGCCGGAGAATATCCATGTGGCGCATTCGGTGCTGCCGTCGGCGCGCAATTGATGGAAACCGTCTAATAATTCGCCTTTTTTGCGGATGAGTTTGCCGTCTTGGTCGAATAAATCGGTAAGCGCGTAGCCGTTGGATTCTTTTGCCATTTCTTCGGGCGTGGGCGCATGCGGTTTGGCGTATTTCCAAGACAGTTTGGTAATCGGCTCGGGAGCAACGCCGCCTTCCTGTTCGTACATTTCTTTGAGCAAAAGGTGCAGTTCGCCCAAAATATCCAAATCGGGCAGGGCTTCGCCGGGCGGTTCCGCGCCCGGATGATGCCATTGCAGCCAGCGCGAGGAATTGACAATCGAGCCGGCTTCTTCGGCAAAACAGGGTGTCGGCAGCCGGAAGACTTCCGTGCCGATTTGACTGGGATCAACATCATGCGCTTCGCCGTGGTTTTCCCAGAAAGAAGCGGTTTCGGTTTTGATGGGATCCATCACGACCATGTACTTGAGTTTGGAAAAGGCTTCGGTTACACGATGCGCGTCGGGGAAAGAGCCTTGAGCGTTAAAGCCTTGCACCAGCAAGCCC
Source organism: Suttonella sp. (assembly GCF_056855035.1). NCBI lineage: Bacteria > Pseudomonadati > Pseudomonadota > Gammaproteobacteria > Cardiobacteriales > Cardiobacteriaceae > Suttonella > Suttonella sp. Next base: position 4,088 of record NZ_JBXGGR010000053.1, on the reverse strand, counting down.
TGCACTTCGCCCTGATACATGGATTCGGTCAATTGCAAAATGTCGCGCATCTTGTCCCATTTGGGCAGCCAGTCATAGCCCCAATTGTTCTCTTGGGTGGCATTGTCGCCGTACATCCATTTGAGGAAGCTGACAAAGAAAGCCGGCGTGTTTTGCCAATAGTTCAATTGATTGGCTTGCAGGGCTTTGGGCGTCTGCTTGTTGAGATAGTCTTGGAAAGTTTTGTGATTGGTCTCGTTGGGTAAGGTCAGATAACCCGGCAGGGATGTGGAGAGCAGACCCAAATCGGACAAGCCCTGAATGTTGGAATGTCCGCGCAGGGCGTTGACGCCGCCGCCTGCCATACCGATATTGCCGAGCAATAATTGTACCATCGCCATGGTGCGGATGATTTGGCTGCCTGTGGTGTGCTGCGTCCAGCCGAGCGCGTATAAAATCGTGCCGGCTTTATCAGGCGCCGCCATTTCGCCCCAAGCCTCCGCGACTTTGAGGAAGTCTTCTTTGCTAGTGCCGCAAATGCGGTTCATCATATCCAGCGTATAGCGCGAATAATGCTTTTTCAGTTGTTGGAAGACGCAGCGCGGGTCTTGCAGGGTCGGGTCGGTTTTGGCATGACCGTTTTCATCTAGCTCATAGAACCATGTTTCATTATTATAGGTAGGTTGATTAGTATCGATGCGGCTGCTGGTTTCCGGCTGTTTTTCGCCTCGCTTGGTGCGTTCGCTGTCGGGCTGATTGTAGCCGGAAAATAAGCCTTCATGGAAATCATAGCCTTCTTTGACGATAAAGCTGGCATTGGTATAGGCTTTGACGTATTCCCATTGGATTTTGTCGTTTTCAATCAGCCAATTGATTAATGCGCCTAAGAAAGCGATATCGCTGCCTGAACGGATGGGCGCGTAAAAATCGGCAACGGCTGCGGTGCGGTTAAAACGCGGATCGACCACAAAGAGCTTCGTGCCTTTTTTCTTTTTCGCTTCAATCACCCATTTAAAGCCAACGGGGTGGGCTTCCGCCGCATTACCGCCCATAACCATGATGAAATCGGCATTTTGCATATCGCAGAAAGTATTGGTCATCGCGCCGCGTCCGAAGGTGGAAGCCAATGCCATAACGGTCGGACCGTGGCAAACGCGCGCCTGCGCATCAGTGGCGATAATACCTAAAGAACGCATCCATTTCTGCGTCAGAATTCCTGTTTCATTTGAGGAAGCGGAGGCGGTCAGCATGCCTAAAGAAGGCAGACGGTTAACGGTAACGCCCTCGGCATTTTTCTCAATGAAATTGGCGTCGCGGTCGTTTTTGATATGGCGGGCGATGCGTTGCAAGGCTTCGTGCCAAGAAATGCGTTTCCATTCGTCGCTGAAAGGTTCGCGCACTTCAGGATAATGCAGGCGGTTTTCGCTATTGACGAAATCCAACAAAGAAGCGCCTTTGGGACAGAGAGAGCCGCGGCTGACCGGATGGTCGGGATCGCCTTCGATGTGAAAGATTTTCTTTTTCGCGTTTTTGGCGCCGTCGCCCAAACTGTATAAAATTGTACCGCAGCCTACCGAGCAATAAGTGCAGTTGTTGCGCGCTTCAAAAGCGCCGCTGAGTTTGTATTGCCGCACTTCTGCAAAAGCCGGCGCCGGCATGACTCCCATGACCGCTGCGGTGCAAGCGCCTGCACCTGAAGCGGTTACCTTAAAAAATTGTCGACGTGTAACCTTCATGATGATTCCTTTAATAGCTTTCGCTATTAGTTTTTGTCATCGCTTTGCGATGGAATGCGAGTAACTTTTATTAAGCCTCGCTTATTAATTTGCCTCATGCCTAGCTTATCATAAGCATTGCGGCAGTCACGCAGAAAAAATTTACTTAGCATACAAAAATTATCTATCATTGCAGACTGTTTGTGCAGCAAAACAAAGAGTTTAACCGTATGATTTATTTAGATTATGCCGCCACTGCGCCGCTTGACGAACGGGTATACACCGCCATGCAGCCTTATTTTAAGGAACAATTCGGCAATCCCGCTTCCGCTCATGCCTACGGCTGGCGGGCGGAAGAGGCGGTAGAAAAGGCGAGAAGACAAATCGCCCAAGCCATTTGCGCCCAAGCGGCGGAAGTGATTTTTACCAGCGGCGCAACAGAAGCCAATAATCTAGCGCTTAAAGGCTTGGCTGAAGCGCGAGGGCAGGGACATATCATCACGGCGGCGACAGAGCACAGCAGCGTGCTGGAAAGCGCGCGTGCCTTAGAACGGCGCGGCTTTGCGGTCAGTTATTTGCCGGTGCGTCCCGACGGGCAGCTGGAATTGGATGCCTTAGCTGATGGCATTCGCGCCGATACGTTCTTAGTAAGTATTATGTGGGTCAATAATGAGACAGGAATTATTCAGGATATTGCAGGGATTGCGAAAATCTGTCGGCAAAGCGGCGTGTTTCTGCATGTGGATGCCGCGCAAGCTTTGGGCAAGGTGGCAATCAATCTGCAGGAAATACCGATTGATTTACTGAGTTTGTCCGCGCATAAAGCCTACGGACCTAAAGGAGCAGGCGTTTTATATAAGCGGCGGCGCACCGATTTGCGATTGCTGGCGCAAATGCACGGCGGCGCTCAAGAACAGGGTTTGCGCAGTGGCACATTGCCGACGGCGCAAATTGTCGGTATGGGCGAGGCGGCGTATCTTGCCGCTCTTGAGCGCGAACAAGATTGGCAGCACGCAGCACATCTGCGCCAGCGTTTGCTTAGTCATCTGGATTTGTCCTATGTGCAATGCAATCATCAATCTGGCGGCGCGCCGCATTATGTGAACCTGAGCCTGCATGGCATTGTCGAAGAGAATGTATTGGGTCTGATAGAGGGAATCGCCTGTTCCAACGGTTCTGCCTGCGCTTCGGCTTATCTGGCGCCTTCTTATGTCCTGCAAGCTATGGGACTGGACGAGATTTTGGCGCGGCGCAGTTTGCGCCTGAGCTTCGGACGCGGCACGCGCATCGAGGATATCGATACAGCGGGTGCCTATCTTGCTGATTTATTCGTGCAATTGCGAAAAGCGGCAAGAAAAATATGATGAAATTAAAAATACTTAGACGAGTTTAAGTGCAAAAATCAAAAATCCGCTTGCTATTGGCTGAAAAACGCCTATAATGCGCCTCTCACTTAGCCTGAGTGGCGGAATTGGTAGACGCAGCGGATTCAAAATCCGCCGGTGGTGACACCGTAAGAGTTCGAGTCTCTTCTTAGGCACCAAATTTATTAGAGCAGCAAATTATTTGCTGTTTTTTTATTGTTAAAAAATCTTAAATGCTTGTCAAAAAGCAATAGCGGGGTATGTATTATGATGGCGGATTATTATGTCGTGCTAGGTATTGGGATTGATAGCAGCAAAGAGCAGTTAGAAAAAGCAATCTCGGCTTTTGAAGCGAAAGGCGGAAATCCCAGAGAAGCCAAAACAATGAAAGAAACCTTACTCAGCGAAGCAAGTAAAGCAAACTACGATATGTTTTTGCGTCAGAATTATCCAAGTCGTTATGCAAAGTAATTTTGAAAAATTTGTGAATTAAATTTGGCAGATTCAAGCATGAAGTGCAACGCGCCCAAAGCTAGCTTTAACCTCCAATGGCGTCATAAAGCCTAGCACCTTACGAGGACGATTATTCAAATTGTCCTCTATCTCTTTGATGAATTCAGCGCAGAGATTATCAAGTCTCACAGACTTAGGCAAAAATTGCCGAATCAATCCGTTGAGGTTCTCATTACTCCCTCTCTCCCAAGAGTGATAGGGTCTGGCAAAAAATATCTCGGCATTGAGTGCTTCAGCTATCTGTTCATGCCGAGAAAATTCTTTGCCATTATCAAAAGTAATCGTGCAAACCTTTTCAGCATTAAGTATCTCTATACAAGCTTGTGCCACTTGTTCGGCTTTACGATGCTTCAATGCTTTGAGTTTGACTTCTCTTGTTGTTCTTTCTACAAGAGTCACTAATGCTCCTTTGTGCTTATGACCAATGACCGTATCACCTTCATAATCCCCTAAGCGCCTACGCTGTTCTACTATTTCCGGGCGTTCTGAAATATCTACTCTGTTGGGAATGTGCCCG
>NZ_JBXGGR010000114.1:0-12992 GCF_056855035.1 Suttonella sp. | reverse complement strand
TTGTCATTGCGGCATGGGAAAGGACAATAAGGTTAAGTTTATAAAAGATTATTTTGCTTAAAAAACGCTAGATAGCACCTATTTTGTCCCTTAGGGCTAAAGAACTCGAAAACAGCACCTAAAATGTCCCTTTGCCCAAATTATTAGATATTTATACCCAATACAATTTGTTATGGAGTGTGTCAGTCCGGCATAAATGCCTAAAAACCAGCCATGACAAATTGTGTTGAGTATAAACATTTAAGCTGCTAATTTATAGAGAAGTAAGTCGGATACAAGTATCCGACTTACCGATTGAAAAATGATTAATTTTGACGTGAATTGACTATAACTAAGAATCTATTATTCAGAATTTTTTTGCCGCTCGCTTTCGCTTAATTTACGTCTTAAGACTTTCCCTACATTAGATTTGGGCAATTCCTCGATAAACTCGTAAATCTTAGGGCGCTTATAGTTCGTCAAATGCTGCTTGGCAAATTCGCGCAATTCATGCTCGCTGATTTGCTGATTGGCCTTAGCGACAATAAAGGCTTTTACCGCCTCACCGGTATTGCTATGTTTGACGCTAATGACCGCGCATTCATGCACTGCGGGATGCTCTGACAACACGGCTTCCACTTCATTAGGATAAACATTAAAGCCTGAGACCAAAATCATATCTTTTTTGCGATCGACAATTTTCACAAAACCTTGCGCATTCATACGCGCAATATCGCCGGTTTTAAACCAACCGTCGGCAGTCAGTGCTTTCTGCGATTCTTCCGTTTGATTCCAATAGCCGATCATGACTTGCGGTCCGCGCACCCATAATTCGCCCGCTTCATCAACAGGCAGAGGATTATCCTGATTATCGCGGATGCTGATTTCCGTATCCGGCATCGGATAGCCGATACCGTCGGTAAACTCTTCATTTTCCAGCAAATTCGCACAGACAATCGGCGAAGTTTCCGTCAAACCGTAGCCTTCGATCAGCACATTACCGGTGACTTTCTGCCATTGCTCCGAAACGATTTTTTCCAGCGGCATGCCGCCAGAAACCACAAAACGCACTTTGCTGAAATCCAATTGCGAAAAATCTTTCTGATTTAACAAACCCTTAAATAGCGTATTCAAGCCCGTCATTACCGTAAAAGGATGGCGTTTCAAGATATTGATGAAACTTTTCATATCGCGCGGATCGGTTATCAGCACATTATGCATACCCAAACTGGTAAAGCATAAGGCATTTACCGTACAGCAAAAAATATGATACAGCGGCAAAGGCGTGATACAAATCAGCGAAGGCTCTTTAATCGCACTGCCCACCCAAGCCTTTACTTGGGCGATATTGGCCAATAAATTGGCATGACTGAGCATGGCGCCTTTCGCCACGCCGGTCGTGCCGCCGGTATATTGCAGCATGGCGATATCGTTTGCCGCCATCTCGACCGGCTGAAAGGATAATTGCATGCCTTTGCGCATCACTTCTTGATAAGACAAAGCGCGCTCGATGTGAAAGGGCTGAATCAATTTGCGCACGTATTTGACGACAAAATTGACCAAACAGGCTTTGAAAAAAGGATGCTCATCGCCAAAGCGGGTAATAATCACGTCTTTGACCTGCGGCAATTCGCTTTGCACTTCGGCAAAGGTATGGGCGAAATTCTCTACGATGACAATGCCGCGGACGCCGGCATCTTTGAGCTGGTGTTTCAGCTCTCTTGCGGTATAGAGCGGATTGACGTTTACCGCGACAATGCCGCTGAGATAGCAGGCGTATAAAACGACCGGATATTGCAAAATATTCGGCATCATCAAAGCCAAACGGTCGCCTTTTTGATAACCCAATTCCTGTTGCCAATAAGCGGCAAGCGCCTTTGCACGGCGCAATACGATATTAAAACTTAAGCGCGTTCTGAAATTGCTAAATGCCGGCAAATCGCCGTAGCGCGCCACCATATCTTCGATAAATTGCGCCAAATTCGTATATTCTGCGGGCGGTAGTTGATGCGGAGTGTCGCTGTGATACTGGGATAACCAAGGTTTATGGCTAGCAGGATCTGCAATCATATTAGGTTCTACCATTGTTAATTCTAAAATTTCTCTGAATATACAAAGGAAAAGCGGCACATGACATATTCATATACCGCTTAACGCATTACAACATTTGTTCTTGGAATTTCGCCAAGTATTCCGTCGCTTTCGGCGTCGTATCCCAATCGGTCAAATATTTCGGACGCTCGCCTTTAAACTCGAACATCACATGCGTATTTTCCTGATAAATGCGGCTGACAATCGCCTTGCGCACCATCACCGTCTGAAAATCATCCACGCCGATCAGCCAATCGTTTTCCGCGTTTCGGCTGGCGCTGACCAAGTTTTTCAGGCGCATTTTCACGATTTGGTCATGCGCGCCTTTGAATTTGTGGGTGCTGCTTAATTCGGTTTGATCACAGAAAAGGACAACGGTTTTTTCCTTGCTGCACATCACGGCATCAATCGCTGCCGGCAAAGCGGCAATATCGGGTGCCAAATTGAGCAAGCCATGTTGTTTGACTAAAGCCTCGTATCGCTGACGCAAAGCATCTTCGCCTTCGACAACATATTCAGCCGTATCTTCACGCCCATTGAGCGTATAGCTGTAATTGCCGGCAATTTCGCGCGTTGTCGTCATCCAATAGACGTCTTTAATGTTTTCTGACATTTTTACTCCCTTATACACAATATCAATTGATGAGGTTTATACATTCCCTGCTTCTAAATCCATCCAGCGTTCGAGCAAGACATCCAATTGCTCCTGCGCCGCCTGCAAAGCCGCATAAACGCGAGCCTGCTGCTCATGGCTTTGCTGATAAAAATCGGCAGCGGAAACCTGTTGTTCCAATTTGGCAATCTCCGCTTCCTGCGCTTCGATGCGCGCCGGCAATGCCTCCAATTCACGCTGATATTTATAGCTTAATTTGGTTTTGCTAACTGATTTGTCATCATTTGCTTTGCTATTGTCTGTGTCGGCGGCATTTTTTTCAAGTCTTGAGGGATTGTTTTTCTCATTTGGCGGCGGATTTTCCGCCTCTAATTGCTCAATCGCCCCGCCTTGTTCCAACCAATCGGCAAAACCGCCCGGCACTTGCTCAATCCGCGATTTGGCGCGGTTAAACACCCAAGAGCGCGTCACCACCTCGTCTAAAAACTCGCGGTCATGGCTGACAATCAGCACCGTGCCTTTATAGCCGTCCAGCATTTCTTCCAATAACTCTAAAGTTTCCACGTCCAAATCATTAGTCGGTTCATCTAAAACCAAAAGATTCGCCGGTTGCGCCAATAATTTTGCCAGCATCAAACGCGCTCGCTCGCCGCCGGAAAGCGCAGATACCGGCGTATTCCAACGCTCGGGCGGAAAGAGGAAATCCTGCAAATAGGCGGCGACATGTTTGCGTCCGCCGTTGATTTCGATGAAATCCTTGCCTTGTCCCAAACTCTCGCGCAAAGTGTCCTGCTCATTTAACTGACTGCGCAACTGGTCGAAATAAGCAATTTCCAACTGCGTACCTAAGCGCACACTGCCCTGCTGTGGCTCAAGTTTCCCCAGCAGTACGTTCAGCAAGGTCGTTTTGCCGACCCCGTTCGCACCGATTAAACCGATTTTTTCGCCGCGCTCGATAATATCGCTGAAATTCACAATCATGGCGGGCGCATGCTCATGTACAAAATGTACATTTTCCGCCACAATCACTTGCTTGCCGCTACGTTCTCCGGCATCGATGCTGATGTTTGCCTTACCCTGCTGCGCAATCCGCCGCGCGCGCTCCATACGCATGGCTTTCAGCGCCCGCACCCGCCCTTCGTTGCGCGTGCGTCGTGCCTTGATTCCCTGACGAATCCACACTTCTTCTTCCGCCAATTTCTTATCGAAACGCGCCTGCGCCTGCGCCTCCGCATGCAGAACTTCCTCGCGCGTACGCAAAAAGCGCGCATAATCCGCCGCCACATCCAGCAAACGTCCGCGATCCAATTCCCAAATCCGATTAGCCACCGCGCGCATGAAAGCGCGGTCATGCGTAACGAAAATCACCGCGCCGGCAAAACGCTGCAAAAACTGCTCCAGCCAAGTAATGGCGCCGATATCCAAATGGTTGGTCGGCTCGTCGAGCAGCAAAATATCCGGTTTGCGCAACAATACGCGCGCCAGCCACACGCGCCGCCGCCAACCGCCCGACAACTCCGCCATCTTTGCCTGAGCATTCAAGCCGAACTGCGTCAGCAACTGCTCAATCCGCGCCTCTAAAGTCCAGCCGTCCGCCGCTTGAATCAAACTCTCCAAACGCGCCAATTCCGCGCTGTCGCTGTCCTTGAAATCGGCGGACAAACGCTGATAATCGGCAATCGCCTGATAGACTTCCTGCATTTCCTCGCGCAGAACCTCCGCCACCGAACGCGCATCCGCCGCCGGCGGATCTTGCGGCAAATAGGCGATTTGCAGACCTTGCGCCGCCTGAATCTCGCCCTCATCAGGACTGTGCAGACCGCGAATCACATTTAACAAAGTCGATTTTCCCTCGCCGTTGCGACCTAAAAGAGCGATTTTCTCCCCTTTTTCAATACTGAAATTCACTTTATCCAGCAAAGGTTTCCAACCGAAAGCTAAAGACAAATCACGCGCGCTTAATAAAGGCATAGGCATTCCCGAACATATAAGAAAAGGTTATTTTAGCATCAGCGGCTTTGCGGTATCATGCGCACTTGTTTTGAGACTGCCTATTTATGACTTTTTTATCGCGACCCAATACCCGCCGCCTGTGTTTTCAACTCATCGCTTTTCTGCTCGTCATTGCCTGCCTTGCCTTTTTCGCCCACAACGCCCGCAATAATCTGCAACAAATCGGGCAAAGCGTGGATTTCGCTTTTCTCGGCAGCCGCGCCGGTTTTGATATCGACCAAAGCCTCATTCCCTACACGCATGACGACTCCATCGCCCGCGTTCTCCTCGTCGGACTGCTCAACACCTTGCTGCTCTCCGCTCTTGCCGGCAGCGCCGCTACCCTACTCGGCATCCTCTGCGGCATCCTGCGTCTGTCTAAAAACTGGCTGGTTTCCGCCCTGACCGGCATTTATATCGACGTTTTCCGCAACATCCCCCTGCTCCTGCAAATCTTCTTTTGGTATTTCGCGGTGCTATCCGTTCTGCCCATGCCGCGCGCCAGCACCCTGACCCTCGGCTGCGACGAAAACCAAAGCTGCCTAGCCGTATTGAGCAATCGCGGTCTCAGCCTCGCCGCCCCGCATTGGCAACCGCTTTTGCAACAAACATTGCTGATTGCCCTTGCCGCTTTGCTATTGAGCTTCGCCCTGCATTATTGGAACCGTCGCCGCCAGCAAAAAAGCGGCAACATTCTTTCTCTTGCTTGGCTCTATCCCCTGTTGATAATCGCCGCCCCGCTTATCTACTATTTCGCCAATATCAGCCCCGATGACTACGAACTGCCGGTTTTAAGCGGCTTTAACTACCGCGGCGGCATTACCGTCCTGCCCGAATTTGCCGCCCTCTGGCTCGCCCTGACCCTATACAGCGCCGCCTACATCGCCGAATACGTCCGCGCCGGCATTCAATCGGTAGCCAAAGGACAAAGCGAAGCCGCCGTCTCATTAGGCTTGCCGCAAAGCCGCATCATGCGGCTCGTCATTCTGCCGCAGGCATTGCGCGTCATCATTCCGCCGCTGAGTAATCAATATCTAAACGTCGTGAAAAACTCCTCACTTGCCGCCGCCATTGCCTACCCCGATTTGGTCTCGGTATTTACCGGCACGGCGCTCAACCAAACAGGACGCGCGATTGAAATCATCGCCATTACTATGGCGATCTACCTTAGCATCAGCCTGCTGATTTCACTCGCCATGAACCTCTACAACCGCCGCAGCGCGATTAAGGAACGCTAATGACTCCGCAGATGTACGACTATCTTTCCGAACGTCCCGCACCTGCCGGCAGCACCGGCTTGACTGCTTGTCTCAAACAGCGTCTCTTCTCCAGTTGGGGCAATAGTCTGCTGACCCTGTTCAGCCTACTTTTTCTTGCATGGATACTGCCGCCGCTTGTCAAATGGCTGATTATCGACGCCACTTGGCAGGGCAGCGACAAAGCCGCCTGCGCCCTTCATGAAGGCGCTTGCTGGCCTTTTATCGGCGCGCGCTTGGGGCAATTTTTCTACGGCTTCTATCCCGATGAAGAACGCTGGCGCGTAACCTTAGTATTCTTTTTAATTGTGCCGCTGTTTCTGCTCTCGGTCATCTTCTCCAAAAAGCACGTCCGCCATTCGGCGGTGCTTGCCAATATGCTCCTGATGCCGATTATCTGCTGGATATTGCTGCGCGGCGGCAGTTTCGGTTTGGAATCCGTGCCGACCAATAAATGGGGCGGCATGATGTTAAGCCTTGTCATTAGCTCGGCGGGCATTCTCTTTTCCCTGCCGCTGGGCATTTTGCTGGCTCTGGGACGCAGCTCCGACATGCCCCTGATTCGCTGGCTCTGCATCGGCTTTATCGAATTATGGCGCGGCGTGCCGCTGATTCTGATACTTTTCATGTCATCCATCATGCTGCCGCTGTTTTTCCCGACCGGCATGACGATAGACAACCTCATCCGCGCCCTTATCGGCGTGGCATTATTCGCCTCCGCCTACATGGCGGAAGTCGTGCGCGGCGGCTTGCAAGGACTATCTAAAGGACAATACGAAGCCGCCGACAGCATTGCACTCAGCTACTGGCAGAAAATGCGCCTGATTATCCTGCCGCAAGCCCTGCGCCTCGTCATTCCCGCCATTACCAATACCTATGTGGGACTGTTCAAAGAAACCACCCTCGTCTCTATCATCGGCTTATACGACTTCCTAGGCATCGTGCATTCCGCCAGCCAATCCCCCGAATGGCTGGGGCTGGGCATGGAAGGCTATGCCTTTACCGCCCTCGTCTATTTCATTATCTGCTACGGCATGACGCGCTTCAGCTACCGCGTGGAAAAACATTATCATCAAGGACACTAATATGAATCCCATGATTTCAATACAGGCGCTCAATAAATGGTACGGCAAATTCCATGCCCTCAAAGAGATTACTCTTGAAGTCGCGCGCGGCGAACGCCTTGTCATCTGCGGACCTTCCGGCTCGGGCAAATCCTCCCTCATCCGCTGCATCAACCGCTTAGAAGACTACCAAGAAGGGCGTATCTACCTAGACGGCGAACTGCTGGACGGCAGCTTGCAGCAAACTCGCAATCTGCGGCGCAAAGTCGGCATGGTCTTTCAGCAATTCAACCTCTTTCCGCATCTCAGTATCTTGGACAATCTCACGCTCGGGCCGATTTGGGTCAAACGTCTGCCCAAGCAGGCGGCGGAAGACAAAGCGCGGCAATTCCTCGAACGCGTCGGCATTGCCGAGCAGGCGGAAAAATTTCCCGGACAACTCTCCGGCGGACAGCAGCAGCGCGTCGCCATCGCCCGCACCCTGTGCATGGATTGCGAAGTCATTTTATTTGACGAACCCACCTCCGCCCTCGACCCCGAAATGATTAAAGAAGTGCTGGATGTGATGATAGAGTTGGCGGAAGAAAGCAATATCACCATGCTCTGCGTGACCCATGAAATGGGCTTTGCCCGCCAAGTCGCCGACCGCGTCGTCTTTATGGACAAAGGGCAAATCATCGAAATCGACAGTCCCGAGCAATTTTTCCAAGCGCCCAAACATCCGCGCGCCCAAGAATTCCTCAGCCAGATTTTGCACAATCAGCATTAACACGCCGCTAAGGCTGCAATTCCGTCAGATAGCGCCAATAGCGGCGCGGCATCCGTCTGGCTTGCAGCGGTGCATTGCGGCGGTTGTCAATCGTCGTGCTCTTAAAATACTGCCGCCACAGCGCTTGATAATGCGCTTCCGCTTCGCTTAGCTGCGTTTTTCTTGCCTGCTCCAGTAGCGTATCCAGCAGCATGAGCCGTCCGTCTTCATGATAAATGCCGTAGGCGCGGCGGCGGTCGTATATCGCCCAGCGCATCTGCGGATAGCGGCGGCGAAAATGCGGCGCAATCAGCGCCAAAATATCGTAATCCGGCGCAATACCGGCAAAAAAGAGCTCATTATCATGCGCTTCAAAACGCACAAAGGCTTCCATGCGATGCTTTTCCTTGCTCACCGCCTGCGCCCATTTTCCCCATTGCAGCACATCGGGATTGCCCTTATCGGCAAAAAAACCGCGCTGCGGATGCGCCAATGCCTGACGCACAAGGCGCAGAAAGGTATCCGCCATCGCAGGATCCGCATACAGAAACCCGTAAAGCAATTGCCTGTCTGCGCCTCTGTGCAATTGCTGTTGCAGGCGTTTGAAAACCCGCTCCGCCTGCTCGGCATTCCTGGCAATCCATATCGATTGGGCGAATAAATCCCCGCTTTGCGTCTGCGTCTGCGCGCTAATGCCGACCGCCTCCAGCGGCAGTTTCGCCGCATAAACATGGAAAACCGCGCTTAATAAGCCCTCAAAGCTGCCGTCATAAATCAGTTGATATGCCATCAAACAAAGCCATTTGCTGCATGCCGCCGCTGCTGCCGCGCTGCCATTTGCTGCGGCTGTCGGCAAGCAGCAGCTCGCGCAGGTGCGGATTATCCAATTCGGCGGTGCTGGTAAGCGTTTCCGCCAAATCGATGAAATAGCGGGCGCGATTCGTCGCCACGCCCATCTGCTTTAATATCTCCAACGTAATACGTCGATAGCGCCTTGCCTGAATGATTTTCCGCGCCGATTTCAAACCAATTCCCGGCACGCGCAGAATCATTTCCAAAGCCGCCGTTTGCAGACGAATCGGAAACACATGGCGGTGACGCAAAGCCCAAGCCAATTTGGGATCGATATCCAAATCCAAAAAAGGCTGACTGTTATCGACCAGCTCCTGCGCGGCAAAACCGTAAAAACGCATCAGCCAATCCGCCTGATAAAGGCGGTTTTCCCGCCGTAGCGGCACTTGCGCCGACACCTCCGGCAGGCGTTTATCCGCCAAGACCGGCACATAGCCCGAATAATAAATCCGCTTCAAGCCGTATGCGCGGTAAAAATGATCCGCCGCCTGAATGACCTGTTTATCCGTTTCCCCCGTCGCACCGATAATGAACTGCGTGCTTTGTCCTGCAGGGGCGAATTTGGGCGTGCTGCGCAAACGGCGGCGGCTGTCTTGATGCGCGATAATACTGTTATTGATATGGCGCATTGGCTGGGTCATATCCTGATGATTCTTCTCGGGCGCTAATAATTTCAAGCCCGAAATGGTCGGAATCTCCATATTGATGCTGAGACGATCGGCATACAAACCCGCTTCGTCAAGCAATTCCGGCGAGGCTTTGGGAATGGTCTTCAAATGAATATAACCGTGAAACTGATGCTCCAAGCGCAGTTTTTTGGCAATCAGCACCAAGCGTTCCATGGTGTAATCGGGATTTTTGAAAATGCCGGAACTCAAAAACAGCCCTTCAATATAATTGCGTCGGTAAAAATTCAGCGTTAAATCAACAACTTCCTGCACCGTAAATGCCGCCCTCGCAATATCGTTGCTGCGCCTTGACACGCAGTAAGCACAATCGTAAATGCAATGATTCGTCAGCAGGATTTTCAAGAGGGAAATGCAGCGCCCGTCCGGCGTGAAGCTGTGGCAAATGCCCGAGGCGGCGGAATTGCCCATGCCGGCACCGCCGTTCTGCCTTTTGCCGCCGCTGGAAGAGCAAGAAACGTCGTATTTGGCAGCATCCGCCAAAATCCCTAATTTTTTCAGTAATTTTTCCGTATTCATTTTTCCCCCGCCAAGCAGCGCATTATACAAAGAAAACCATGTTTTTTTCATGACGGAAAAATAGGTAACAGCTAGCAAGTCAAGATCAATCAACAAAATTTCAACGAAAAATAAAGTAATAAACAATAAAAACCTCAAAAGACTTTATATCTTTTACTAAAAACTTTACAATATCGTCAGTGATTAACAGAGAAAAGGAGCACTGAATGAGCACTCGTCAAGAACATGATTTACTCGGTTATCGAGACATTCCCGCCGATGCCTATTACGGCATTCAAACCCTGCGTGCCTTTGAAAACTTCAATGTAACCAATGTGCGTCTGCATCAATTTTCCACCTTCATCCGCGCTTTTGCCAATGTGAAAAAAGCGGCGGCGATTGCCAACCATGAAGTCGGCGTATTGGCGGCAGAGATTAAAGACGCTATTTGCTCCACCTGCGATGAATTATTGGCAAATCAATTACATGAGCAATTCATTGTGGATATGTTCCAAGGCGGTGCCGGCACTTCCACCAATATGAATGCCAATGAAGTGATTGCCAACCGTGCTTTGGAATTACTGGGACATGAAAAAGGACAATATCAATTCGTCCACCCGAATAACCACGTCAATCTCTCGCAATCTACCAATGACGCCTACCCTACCGCCCTGCATCTCGCCCTTGACGATTACTGCGTCCGTCTTTTAGGCAAAATGCAAATTCTGCACGACAGCTTCCTCAATAAAAGCAAAGCCTTTGGCGACAAATTAAAAATGGGACGCACCCATTTGCAAGATGCGGTGCCCATGACGGCAGGACAGGAATTCCAATCCTTTGCGACCATGATTGAAAAAGAAATGGCGCGCATCGAGCAAACCCGCGAGCAACTCTATGAAATCAATATGGGCGCCACCGCCATCGGCACCGGCTTAAATGCACCGGCGGGCTATGCGGAAGCTTGCGCGGCGGCACTTGCCAATCTGACCGGCAAGCCTTATCACACCGCTGCGGATTTGGTCCAAGCCACGCAAGACACCAGTGTATATGTCGCCCTATCCGGCAATTTGCGTTTATTAGCGACGCGTTTATCGAAAATCGCCAATGATTTGCGCCTGCAATCTTCCGGTCCACGTGCAGGATTGGCGCAATACCGTCTGCCAGAAATGCAGCCGGGCAGTTCCATCATGCCGGGCAAAGTCAATCCCGTGATTCCCGAAGTGGTCAATCAGGCCTGCTTCCATGTCATGGGTATCGACCATTCCGTCGCCTTGGCTTCTGAAGCCGGACAATTGCAGCTCAATGTTTTCGAACCTGTCATTGCCTTTAATTTATTCACCGGCATCAATATGTTGGCGCATATCTGCGAAACCTTTGCGCGCAAATGTATCGACGGCATTGAAATGAATGAAGAACATTGCCGCGAACAAGTCTTGTCGAATATCGGACTGGTAACCGCTTTGAATCCGCATATCGGCTATGAAGCTTCCAGCCATGTGGCGCGCGTCGCGCAGCAAACAGGCGGCAGCGTTTACGACATCGTTTTATCGGAAGGCTTGCTGGATAAAGCTAAGTTGGACGAAATTATCGCGCCTGAAAACATGGTATATCCGCGTAAGGCTTGATGGGGGAAGATTAGCCGAAGCTTCATGTTTCGGCTAATCTGATTAATTAATAGTGTCTTCATGAGTTAATCTATTATGTCTGTTATGTTTTTTGTGCAATTTGCAATTGTTTTGCTCTGTATATTGGTCGGTGCGCGGGTAGGCGGCATCGGTTTGGGGGTCTTCGGCGGCTTAGGGCTTGCCATTTTGACTTTCGGCTTCGGTCTTGCGCCGGCAGGACTGCCGATTGACGTGATGTTTATGATTATGGCGGTCGTTTCTGCTGCGGCAGCGATGCAGGCGGCAGGCGGTTTGGATTATATGATTAAAATCGCCGCCAATATTTTACGCCGCAATCCCAAATACATCACTTTCATGGCACCTGCCGTAACTTGGACCTTTACCGTGCTTGCCGGCACCGGACACGTCGCCTATTCGGTCTTGCCTGTAATTGCGGAAGTCAGCCGCCATAACGGCGTGCGCCCCGAGCGCCCTTTATCAATGGCGGTCATTGCTTCGCAATTTGCCATTGTCGCCAGCCCGATTGCAGCGGCAGTGGTTGCGGTAGTGAATTACCTTGAGCCGCAGGGCATTCATCTCGGTGATGTGTTGAAAGTAACCATCCCTGCCACCCTTCTCGGCTTGGGACTTGCTTGCGTTTTTGTCAATAAAATGGGTAAAGAACTCAATCAAGATCCGCAATATTTAGCACTTTTACAAGACCCTAACTATGCCAAAGAAAGCAATGTAGGCGAAACCTTAAGTCAGCAAAAAATTACCGCTTCCGCCAAATTATCGGTAGGATTGTTCTTATTTGGCGCAATTTTAGTGGTCATTATGGGCGCGATGCCGGAACTGCGTCCGAGCTTTGAGGGTAAAGCCATGGGTATGGCGCACACCATCGAAATCATTATGCTGACAATTGGCGCGCTGATTATTCTCTTCTGCAAACCTAATGCCGATGCCATTACCAAAGGTTCGGTTTTCCATGCCGGTATGCGTGCCGTGATTGCTATCTTTGGTATTGCTTGGTTAGGCGATACGCTGATGCAGGCGCATATGAGCGAAGTAAAAGAAATGGTCTCAGGATTGGTGCAAACCGCGCCTTGGACATTCGCTTTTGCCTTATTCCTGCTCTCTGTTTTGGTCAATAGCCAAGGAGCCACCGTGGCAACATTATTCCCCTTAGCTATCGGATTAGGCATTCCTGCGCCGATATTGATCGGCGTCTTTGTGGCGGTTAACGGTTATTTCTTCATTCCGAACTACGGTCCGATTATCGCTTCTATTGACTTCGACACCACGAAAACCACAAAAATCGGTAAATATATCTTTAATCATAGCTTTATGATACCGGGATTGCTGAGCATGGCATTTAGTCTTGCCTTCGGCTTGCTTTTTGCCAATCTGTTTTTGTAATCAGCTATTGCTCAAAGTAAAACGCCTGCAATGCGGGCGTTTTTATGCGCCTTGAATTGTCAAACCAAGTGCAATACTTTTTTAAAGTAACCTTCATAAGGTGTTTTCCAGCCTAAACACTTTCTCGGTCGTAGATTTAATTTGTCGACGACCAATTGAATATAATCATCGCTCCACCGGTTTATATCCT
>NZ_JBXGGR010000113.1:0-57655 GCF_056855035.1 Suttonella sp. | reverse complement strand
AATTTAACGGTGTAAGCAAAAATTTCGAATGGCATTTGAAAGAATGCGAATGGCGCCGGAAGCAGAGTATTGATGATTTAGAAAAACATTTATAGTCGCTTCTGCAATAAATTATACCAATCACTCTGCTAGTCTAGAGCCTTCTATTAGTTCATTTTTGGACGGCTGTTTTTTCATAGGCGTATTTTTTTGAATAAAGCACACATTATAATAAAACTTTTTAAAACCCCCTTGTAAATCGTCCGTAAATTGACTAAAATTCACTATATCGTCAATATTAGGACTATTTTATGACCAATCATTTCCCTAACCAATTAGATCAAATCGGCGACATTTGCACCCAAATGCTCACCGATTACGCCCAATTTGCCAAAAGGCACAACATTAACGCTAATGAACTTGGCATACTCTACATGCTGTGGATTGACGGAGCCTGTAGCCAATCGCACATCGCTGATAAATGCCAAATCGCCAAACAAACGGTCAATACCCTATGCCAAAAATTCATCGCTAACGGTCTTTTAATCAGCGAACCGAGCGAGCAGGACAAACGCCAAAAAGTACTGCATTTTACCGATAAAGGGCGAGCTTTTGCCGAGCCGATTATTGCCGATTTACTCGCCCAAGAAAATAAGGCAATCGCCGAATTTGGCGTGGAGAGAATTGAATTTTTATTAAATGAATTAAGAGACTTACAAGGCGTACTTGCCAAACATTTAGGTGTACAAATATGAATTTAACCGTTAAAAATATCCGTCCATTTTCACCGCATTTTTCTGATTTTAAACAGCTGTATCATGCGGTATTTCCTAAAAAAGCACGTTTTCCCATACCGCTGCTTGTGCTGATGTCGCTGCGGTGCGATGTGGATTTTTGGGCGGTGCTGGATAAGGGCGAATTTGTCGGATTTGTGTATTTGATTAACGACAAAAAAGCAACCTTTGTGCTGTATTTGGCGGTGGACGAACGCCAACATTCTAAAGGCTACGGCTCAAAAATTTTGGCACTGATTGAACAAAAAAAGCAGGTAAAACCATTGTGTTAGACATTGAAACGGCGGATAACACAGAAGCGGACAACCACGTCCAACAGGTCAAACGCCAAGCGTTTTATGTGAAAAACGGTTTTGAGATGATGGATTTTAGTTCGCAAGATAATAATGATTATCTTGATGTATTTTGTAAAAACGGACGGATTGACGAAAAAGCATATCATGCGCTGGTTACCAAGCCTGTGTTCGGGTTGATCAGTATTCGGACAAGAAAGCGGCAAAACAGTTTGTAAAACACACACATTTCACCGCCAATATCAGCAAAAACTTCTTCAATATCCGTAATTTATAAATTTACACTTCCCATTCTTCCACTTGCCAGCAATCCGCTTCGCATTTCAATACTAATTTTTCCACCAAATCCGCATCTTCAAGGCGGCTGATAAAGCCGCTTAAGATGTCTTCACCGCCTTCCCATTGCCATAGGCAAAGTCCGTAGGCATGTAATTCCAATGCGGCGATGGCAAGCAAATCCACGCTGTCGCTATATTCCGTGTAACTGCCTTCCCAATCGCGTGCGCCGAAGAGCAGATTTGCGCCCCACTGCTCGCCTACTTGGCTCAGACTTTCGATGAGGGCGGCGCTGTCTTCTTGCAGCGCAAAATAGCTGCCGCTTTTGCCTAATGCTTGATGCAGCAGCAGATAAATCGGCGCTTCTTCATCATCAATATCTTCCAGTGCATCAGCAAAGGCGGCAAGGGTTTTGTCTAAAGATTGCTCGGGCGGACAGAATAGTTCAAGCAACAATTCTGCGGCATCAATTTGCGTATTTTTATAAGGAGAGAAACTCATTTGCGCTTCCTGTGTTAACAATAATGCGTCCTGCGGGGCGCTTCTCCCAATCTCGACAGACAGGAATAACTTCATCTAAAAAGATTTCTTGATAAGGCATGTGCGCGACAAAATCGCTGTCGAATAATTTTGCCAACCAAGACCAGATTTGCTCCCGCTGTCCGCTGCGGCAATGGCTAGAGCTGATGCCGTACAAAGTCACGCTGCGCAAGATAAAGGGCATGACAGAGCCCTGCCAAATGCTGTTTTCCGCCATACCGATTGCACAGACCGCGCCATGCGGCTGAATTTTGCTCAATAATGCTGCCAAACTCGCGCCGCCTAAGGTATCAATCGCGGCGGCAAATTGCGCCGAATGCAGGGCTTTGGGACTATCCTTCACCTCTGCCAAAGACAGAATTCTTTGCGCACCCACTTGATAAAACAAGGCTTCATGCGCATCAGGCGAACGTGCCAATGCCACAACATCATAGCCCAAATAGGCCAATATCTGCACCGCCCACAAGCCGACCGCGCCATTAGCTCCTGTAACGGCGATTTCGCCGTCTTCAGGCACAATGCCGTGTTTGAGCAATTTATCAACCGCCAAAGCAGCGGAAAATCCTGCCGTGCCTAATAACATTGCGGTTTTGCTCGTCCAAGCGCTTGGTATGGGAACGATACTGTCGGCATTGACCGCAATCATTTGCGCCAAACCGCCGTTCACTTGCTCGCCCAAACCGGCACCCGCCACCAAGACCGCATCGCCCTTTTGCCACCTAGCATCCGCAGAAGCCTGCACCACACCCGCCGCATCGATGCCGGCAATCAGTGGATACTGCCGCATCACTTTGCCGCCACCGGTAATCGCCAGCATATCTTTATAATTCAGAGCGCTATATTGCACCGCAATTTGCACTTCGCCGCTAGGCGGCGCAGCATCTTCCACCAGACAAGCATTTGCCTCTGGATATCCATGAATTCGTATGGCTCGCATGAATCCCCCTGAAAAAGGCATAGTGTAAGCAAGGAATTGTCTTTATGCCACAATCGGGCGATAATCCGCGCCTGCTAAGGTTTCAACACACAGGACAACACATAAAGCGTCGCTCTAGGTGTTGCCATAAATAGGAAGCGCTTACTGCTGCTCCCGATAAAATCCTACCGCCATAAATGGCGAGGGGTCAACCGAAAAGGAATTTTTGATGAAAGCTAACATTATTCTGGCGGTAGAATCGTCCTGCGACGAAACAGGCGTGGCGATTTACGACTGCCGACGCGGCGCGCTCGCCAATCAAGTATTCAGCCAAATCGACATGCACCGTGCCTACGGCGGCGTAGTACCTGAACTGGCGGCACGCGACCATCTCAAACGCCTACCGCTTCTGCTGCAACAAGCCCTTGCCGAGGCAAAATTAAGCCTGCAATACATTGATGCAATTGCCTACACCGCAGGCCCGGGTCTGCTCGGTGCCTTAATGACCGGCGCGGGCTATGCCCGCAGCCTTGCCTATGCGCTTAATATCCCCGCCTATCCCATTCATCATATGGAAGGACATCTGCTCTCGCCCTTATTGGCAGCTGAACAACCCGAGCTGCCCTTTCTTGCCCTACTGGTTTCAGGCGGACACACGCAAATCCTCGCCGTTGATGCCATCGGACAATACCGCCTACTCGGACAAACCCTAGATGACGCCGTAGGCGAAGCCTTCGACAAAACCGCAAAAATCATGGGACTTCCCTACCCTGGTGGACCAGAACTGGCCGCACTCGCCCGACAAGGCAACCCGAAACGCTACGACATGCCGCGCCCTATGACCAACCGCCCGGGGCTGGACTTCAGTTTTTCGGGATTAAAAACCCATGTCCGCCTGCTTATCGAACAAGAACCCGCCGAGGCGCATGCCGACATTGCCGCCAGTTTTCAACACACCATTGTCGAAACCCTGCTCATCAAATGCCAGCGTGCTTGGCAGGAAAGCGGCTACCGCGATTTGGTCATCGCAGGCGGCGTATCCGCCAACCAAGCCCTGCGCAGCGGACTGGAGAAAAAAGCGCAAGCCTTAAAACGCCGCGTCTTCTTCCCCGAACTCTCGCTATGCGGCGACAATGCCCTAATGATTGCCCATGCCGCCGCCCGCCGTCTCGATATCGGCAAAAGCGCGGCTTTATCCCTAGACATCAAAGCGCGTTGGTCATTGGAAGCGCTCTCCGCCTAAAACGCCTCGCTTGCCTAAAGCCGCTCGGCAAGCGACAATGCGCCTTTTTCCGAGGACAATATGGCGGACTTCTCTCGCATCGAGCTGCTGACCGATAGCAGCATTCTAGAACAACACGAATTTCCTTTATTTGAATATACGGGACTCTATCTGCAACTGCGCAGCCAAGCACAAGCCATGGACTACTGCTGCATTGTGGTTGACCAACAAGAAGCACAGGATGCCAATGATGAAAAACTGCTCAACCTTGTCGCCGCCTCGGGCTATGTGGATGATGACAGCGACATTACCTTCCGCATCAGCAAAGCCGAGCAATATTTCTATACCTATTTCAATTTCAAAGCGCATGATGCGCATCTAAGCGATTCAACGGACTAATGCCGGCTTTTTTATTCAAGAGAGGATAAAAAATTATCCCCGAACATCAACTGAAATCTTCGGGGATAAATCGGCATCTGAAACAAGAATAAGATTATTAATGCTGCTGTCTATGCGGAAAACGCTCGCGCGGATTGCCAAAAATCATGGCAATCATCAATAAAGCGGCGAATGCCAAGAGAGACCATAGCGGAATGGATAAGCCTAAAAATTTATCGACGACGGCACAATCGCCGGTACCCTGCATCGATTGCAACAAACCATTCCAAAATCCATTCTTATCTAAAGTGCCCCAGAAATCGAAGCCGCAGGCAGGAATTTCGCCGGCAGGCAAACTTTGAATATGCAAATGTCTGGCGCTTAAGCCCAAGCCGAAAAAAATGCCCGCATATTTGCCAATCATCAATATCGTGCGGCTTATCGGTTTTACAGGCCAAAAAACCGCTTCCAATATCATAAAGCTTCCCGCTATTGCGAATGCGAGCCGCTGCATCATGCACAGCGGACAAGGTGCCAGATAAAGCGTTTTTTCCAAATACAGCCAAGCAAAAAGAATTAAGCCCCAAGCGCCTAGGCCGCTTATAAATAAAGCAATACGTTTATGTGTCTCTAACATGCTTTTTCCTATCTAATCTATAAGGCGCGCATTGTAGCAAATGCCCCCTGTGCTTGACTAAATTATCGTAAATGCCTTGTATTTTTCATAGCTGCCGCCATTGATGATACCTGTATGCAAAAAATTCGGATATCAAATGAGCGTAAATAATCAAGATCTTGTACTTAATGAAATGCGAGCAGCATTAGCCTTGCTGGAAACGGAAATGCGGACAATCGGCTGGTGGCAATCCCAAGCGCCGCCGGTAGAAGCGCTGAACAGCAAAGAGCCTTTTTGCATAGATTATTTGCGTTTTAGCGAATGGCTGCAATGGGTGTACATCCCTAAAATGCAGGCCTTTATGAATCAAACAGGCCGTCTGCCTGCCCAAAGCAATTTACTGGCGATTGCAGAAGAAGCATGGAAAGGCAGCGACCGCGACAGCACGGGCTTATTGCAAATAATTGAATTATTAGACGCCTTAGTCATGGGCGGTGCCAAAGACAAATGGCAGGCCGTCATCGGGCAAAGCTTATCTTAGTCGGGAAAAAGGCATTGTTTCAGCTGAATCATTTGCGAGTCCTCGGCATGATGCAACAACATCTGAGATACGCGTTCCTGCCATAATCGGGCAAAACGGCTTTGCTCTTGCACATCCGCCAATCCGCTCATCACTTTCGGCATTAAAGCGCGCATCTCTTCCGGCCAAGGCACAATCTCCGTATTCAGCGCGATGCTTACCGCATCGCCGTTATAGTCAAGGAATTCAAAAAGAGTTACAATTTAAACACATCTCGCCGTACTCTCTGCGCTACCTGTTAGCAGCATTACTGTGCCACTTTTTCATTTCTTTGACTATATCCTGGCGGCGCATCAGCATTACTGCTTCAATATCGGCATTAAATTGCAATAAATTTCTGCGCTTAAACAAAGCTTGCGCGCCAATGCCGGCAAAGCCCGTATCGCTTGCCGCGCCCGTGAGCAATTGCACAATACTCGCCATGACGCCGGTAGTGCCGCTATCCGGCGATTGGGCAAAAAATACTTCTATTTCGCCGCGTTGGGCAAGCTCTTCGCCGTATAAAGCCTTAATGCCTGCCAAAGTCATTAAATAGGCGGCGGCAACCGTCGGACAAGAATGCCCCGCCAATTTTACGGCATCCGCATAGCGGTATTGCAGCAACCCCAAATCTGCCGCCCCCAAAAACCATGCCAATTTATCTTGAATATGCAAGATAGGCGCTTGGGCGAAAAAATCCGGAAAACCTTCGCTGTCAAAGGTGAGACTCATGCTTTACTCCTAATAAGACGTATTATTTGCCGATGCAAAATCCCGAAAAGATTTCGCCTAATAAATCATCGGCATGAACTTTGCCGGTAATTTCGCCCAAATCATCATGCACAAGCCGCAAATCTTGAGCCAATAATTCGGCGGCGCGATGTCCTTGGAATGCCTGCCATGCCTGTAGAAAATGCTGCTGCGCCTTATCCAAAGCGCGAATATGGCGCTCCCGCGCAATAAAAGGCGCCTCGCTTTCCGTCTTGCCTGCCAATTGGGCGATTTTCTTGCGCACCGCTTCCAAACCTTGCCCCGTTTTGGCGGATAGCCATAAGCCGTCTTGATATTGTGCTTGCAGCGAAGCGTCCACCAAATCCGCTTTATTATAGAGTTTTACAATCGGGCTATTGCCGGCGCGCTCGCGCAGCTGCGTTTCCAAATCTAGGATTTCTGCCGCATCCATATCATCTGCGGCAATCAGCAAGGCAATCAGTTGGGCATGCTGAATCGCCTGATGGCTGCGACGAATGCCCTCTTGCTCGACAATGTCTTCGCTTTCGCGCAATCCCGCCGTATCCACCAGATTGATGGGAATGCCTTCAATGATAATGGATTCGCGCAAGATGTCGCGCGTGGTGCCGGCAATATGCGTTACAATCGCGCGGTCCTCTCCCGAAAGCGCATTTAAAAGGCTGGATTTGCCCGCATTCGGTTTGCCTGCCAAGACTAAATCGATGCCCTCATTAAGCAATTTGCCTTGCTCAGATTGCTGTAATAAGGCGGAGAGTTTCTCGCCCCAAGCCAAAAGACGCGCTTCGATATTGCCTTCGCTGATAAAATCGATTTCCTCTTCCGGAAAATCCAGCGCCGCTTCGATATAAACGCGCAGCTGCAAAATCTCATCGCCCAAACGGTTTACCTGACGGGAAAATTCCCCTTGCAAGGAACGGTTTGCCGCCTGCATTGCCGCCGTAGAACGCGCGGCAATCAAATCGGCGACCGCTTCGGCTTGGCTTAAATCCAATTTATCGTTTAAAAAGGCGCGCCGCGTAAATTCCCCTGCTTCAGCCAGTCGTGCGCCGCTATCCAATGCCGCACCGAGCAAGGCATTAGCCACTGCAATCCCGCCGTGTCCCTGCAATTCGACCACGTCTTCGCCGGTAAAAGAATGCGGGGCTTGGAAATACAGCAAAATACCTTGATCGATTAAGCTCCCGTCTTGCGCGTAAAAATGGGCAAAATGCGCATAGCGTTTGCGCACATCTTCTATTTTGCTCAATTGTTTGGCAATCGCCAATGCCTGCGCGCCGCTGATGCGGATAATGCAAACGCCCCCTGTTCCAGAGGGCGTTGCAATCGCGGCTATCGTATCATGCTGTCCAATCATGAGGATTGTTTGGCATGATGATTTTGCGGCGCTTTGTGCGGTTCGCCGTAGCGTTTGTTCATCAGCGATTGCTGAACAATGCCGAAAGCGTTCGATACCGTCCAATACAGCACCAAACCTGAAGGGAACCACATAAACATAAAGCCGAAAATCAAAGGCATCATGAGCATGACTTTTTGCTGCATGGGATCAGCCGGCGGTGGATTGAGTTTTTGCTGTAAGAACATCAAGCCCATATTGATAATCGGCAGGATGAAATACGGATCCATTGCCGACAAATCTTGAATCCAGCCCATCCAAGGCGCATGGCGCAGTTCCACTGATTCCGCAAGCATGTAGTAGAAAGCAATGAAGAAAGGAATTTGCAGCAGCATCGGCAGGCAGCCGCTAGCAGGATTGACCTGTTCTTTCTTATACAATTTCATGATTTCTTGGCTCATGGCTTGGCGGTCATTGCCGTAGAGCTCGCGCAGGCGCGTCATTTCAGGTTGCAGAGCGCGCATTTTCGCCATCGATTTGTAAGCCCAAGCCGAGGGCACGAAAAAGAGCAATTTAATCAACAGGGTCATGACCACAATCGCCCAGCCCCAGTTGCCAATCACTTTATGAATCAGCTCCATGACTTTAAACATGAATTCCGAAATCATAAAAAGCATGCCGTAATCAACGGTTTTATCCAAATACGGTGCTACCTGATCAAGGTCTTTAACGATTTTCGGCCCGACATAAGCGCTGCTGCTGAACTCGTATCGACTTCCTGCGGGAATGCTCAGCACTTCCGATTTCACGCCGACGATATGATCGCCGTTATTGGGATTGTATTGCGTATAAAGCACATGCGGCACGCTGTTTTTCGGTACTAAGGCGGCGATGAAATAATGTTGAATCATGGCTACCCAGCCGTCTGTGCTATTGACGGATTTCGCGGCTTTTTTAGTGTCTGCGATATCGCTTAATTTGATTTTTTCATAGCGGTTATCCGCCGATGATAAGACCGCGCCGGTAAAAGTGGCGATATTGGATAAGCCTTGCGAGCCTTGGGCTTTGCCGAAAGCAATTTGATTATAGGCAATGCCTTGCCATGTGTTTGCGCTGCTGTTGTCTAATTGCTGCAGCAATTCGAATTCATATTTGCCGCGATGGAAAGTAAAGGTTTTGCTGACGCTGAGACCTTGTTCATTCTGCCAGGTAAAAGGCACCGTCAGGCTGTCTTGCCCTTCCGCCAGCACATATTCGTTTTGCGCGCTCTGCCATAAAGCGGTGTGCGTGGGCGAGGCTTCATCGCGTGCAGCGCTAACCATGCCCGAGGTCATCTGCATGCGGTTGGGGTCGTTTTGACGAATCAAAGCCAATGCCTGATCATCTTTCAAACTCACGGAATATTTCAGCAAATCGGCCTGCATCAGCGTGGCGCCGCGCGTGCTAATTAAGACGTCCAGCACATCGGTACGCACACGGACAAACTGCTCCTGAGCATTAGCATGAGCGGCAACCGGCGCATTCATCGACGTATTTGAAGCGCTGACCGACGGTACACCGGCATCGGAAGCAGAAGGATCGATTTGTATTTGTGCGGTAGGGTTTTGCGGCATATTCGCCAATTGCCAGCGCTGCCATAAGATGAAAATTAATCCTGCTGCCAAAGCATACAAAATTACACGCATATTACTTTTCATATTTCTCCACACTTTTTTCTGGAACGGGGTCATAGCCGCCCTTAGACCAAGGCCCGCAGCGGCAAATGCGTTTGACGGTAAGCCAAGAGCCGTACAATGCGCCGTGGGTTTGAATCGCCTCTTCGCCGTAATGCGAACAGCTCGGTTCAAAACGGCATTGCCGACCGATATAAGGGCTAAGGGTTAAGCGGTATAGTTTAATCAATCCGATCAGGAATCTTTTCACTGTTGTATTCTATGCCAATGTTTTTGCAATGAAGCAAATAAACTCGCATTATCCGCTAATGCCGCCGCTGATTTCGGCATCACGATAATATCTATGGTTTTCGCGTCCGGGCTTAACATCTGCAAACGGAAAGATTCGCGAATAATGCGTTTAAGGCGATTGCGTTCATGCGCTTTTGCAACACGCTTTTTCGCCACTACCAAACCGAGACGGGAAAACTTAGGCGATTCCATACAAGAACGCCCCAGTACAGTGAAATAGCGGTCGCTGCTTCTCTGTTCAGGGGCGGAAAATACCTGATCAAACTGCGCGCGCTGCGTCAGTCGCGCTTCTCGCACAAAGGCGGCACACACGCGCAAGCAGATATTACACGGTCAAACGATGACGGCCTTTGGCACGGCGGCGGCTTAAGACTTTGCGTCCATTGGCGGTAGCCATGCGCGCACGGAAGCCGTGAGTACGTTTGCGTGATACATTACTAGGTTGGAAAGTACGTTTTGACATTATTGTCTCCTATTAAAATTCAAAGCGCGGGATAATACGGTGTTTATTAAAACAAGTCAAATATTTCAACACATAGAACGCCACATAAAGTGCCATTCCGGCGGTTGCCCCGTATCGGAAAATACCTGCGTCTCTTCCAATTGCATTATTTTCCTGAAAAAAGAGATTTCAACTAACAAGGCATTTTGGATAAAAACCGTCTTTGCCATTTCTTTTTCTATTATTCATTCGATTGATAAATAGCGCGGGTTTTAAATGCCAAAGATAAAGTGCCTTTATCAATATAAGCCAATTCCCCGCCAATCGGCACGCCATGCGCCAAGCGCGTCGCACGAACATGATGTTTAGCTGCCAATTCATTAAGAAAATAGGCGGTTGCCTCGCCTTCCAAGGTGCTGTTGGTTGCCAATACCAATTCCTTGATTTCTCCTTGAGCCAAACGTTTATCCAAGATATCAAGTCCCAAAGCCTCTGGACCTATACCATCAAGCGGCGAAATATGTCCCATTAAGACAAAATACAAGCCTTGATAATCGGTGGATTGCTCGATTGCCAGCACATCCGCAGGCGCTTCCACAACGCAAAGCGTCTGCTGGTCGCGATGTGCATTGCGACAAATCAAACAGGTCACTTCATCGCTCAAATTGCGGCAAGATTCGCAGCGTTGCGCCGTATGCAGGGCGTGTTCTATCGCTTCCGCCAATTGCGCGGCTTGCGTTTGCTTTTTCAGCAGCAAATCCAAAGCCATTCTTTGGGCGGTTTTTGCGCCTACACCGGGTAGGCAGGTCAGCGCTTCGACCAATCGGTCGAAGCTAGGGGAAAAAGACATCTTAAAACGGCAGTTTGAAACCTGCCGGCAATCCCATACCTGCGGTAACTTTGCTCATTTCCGACTGTGTCATTTCCTGCACTTTCACAGCTGCATTATTTACCGCGGCGGCAATCAACGCTTCTAACATCTCTTTGTCTTCATTCATCGTCTCGGCGCTAATCTGTACGCGCGTGCAACCGTAATGACCGTTCAATTCCACTTCGACCGCGCCGCCGCCGGCTTGCCCCGTCACTTTCTTATTGACCAGCTCAGCCTGCATTTTTTGCATATTTTCCTGCATTTCCTGAGCTTTTTTCATCATGCCGCCCAATCCACCTTTTAACATCATTCACTCCTAATGTGATTCACTGTCTAAAAAACGAATTGAATTCTCATCAATTCGTGCATCAAATTCTTTTTCTAAGGCTTGCACGGCGGGGTGTTGAAGAAAATCTTCCCGTAATTGCAGCTCCTGCGCCTGAAGTTGCACATGCCGATGCTGAAATACGGTTTGCTGTTCTGCCTGTTCTGCGAGAGAAACTTGGATTTTTTCCCCTACAGCGGCGCTTAATTGCTGCGCCAATTGCTGCAAATGTGCCGCACTTGCCCAAACTTTACCCGCCTCATCCGCCGCCATCTGCAAATGACCGTGTGCATAGCTGACGGGATACATATTTTCTTTGACAAAAAAACTATTTGCCAAAGGCAAAGCCTGCGCCACCTGCTGCCAAACGGCAGGGGCATTGATGCTGGCTTCCAATAATTCTCGGCTGATACGCGACGGTGTCTCCGCTTTATCCGAAGCGGCTTGTGCCGGAGATACTACTGCTTCTTCCCAAGGCGGCATCTCCTGCGGCTCATGAAAAATGCTATCCTCAGAAGCAGGCACCGCCTCTCTATCATCAGAGGGCAAAGCCAGCGCAACAGTATGCGCGCTCTGTTCCTGTTCTGCCGCTTCCTGTAATTGTTCTGCTAAATGATGCAAATCCGGCACAGCGGATGGCTGCAATGCCGCCTCATCAATCGGACGCACCTGCGCCAAATCTTGTTCGGGGAAGACCGGCTGCAATGCCAGCATGCGCAAGAGCATCATTTCAACCGCCATCGCAGCATCGGGTTGATAAGGCAGACTCTGCCAAGCATCGGTAGCGATTTGATACCACAACTGCACCAATTCAAGCGGCAATTGCGCCGCCAAATCCACCATATCGGCATGCACTTCTTCGGCAAAACGCTGCGCCTGCAATTGTGCGATGGTCAAAGATTGCAAGGTCTGCAAAATGCGGCGCAGCAAATCGCTGTAATCCGGCGCATAGCTTTCCAAAGCCGCATATTCCTGCCGCAATGCCTGTGCATTTCCCGCCGCCAAATGACGAAATAAAGCCCTGACGCGCACCGCTGGCACCGCACCTAACAAAGCGGCGACATCTTGAGTCAATACCCTGCCCTGTCCGTAAGCAATCGCCTGATCTAATAAACTCAGGCTATCGCGCATACTGCCCTGCGCCGCCTCTGCCAGAATGCCCAAGGCTTCCGTCTCAAAAGCCGTTTGCTGGCTTTCCAAAATATACTGCAAATGCGCGGCAATCTGCGCCGTACTCATATTTTTAAGCTGAAATTGCAAACAGCGCGAGATGACGGTAGCAGGAATTTTCTGCGGATCGGTCGTGGCAAGAATAAATTTCACATGCTCCGGCGGCTCTTCCAAGGTCTTGAGCAAAGCATTAAAACTGCCGTCAGACAGCATATGCACTTCATCAATCAAATACACTTTGAACCGCCCTTTAATCGGCATATACGGCACACTGTTAAGCAATTGCCGTGTATTATCGACCTGCGTGCGGGAAGCGGCATCCACCTCGATTAAGTCCGGAAAATTGCCCGCATCGATTTCGCGACAATGCTCGCATTCTCCGCAGGGATGGGAAGAAATACCGTTAGTTAAGCAATTAATTGATTTTGCGAAAATTCTGGCGATGGTCGTTTTGCCGACGCCACGTGTGCCTGTGAATAGATAGGCATGATGAAAATGCTGATGATCAAGGGCGTAACTCAACCCTTGAGTTACATGCTGCTGTCCTACGAGTTCTTGAAAATTTTTCGGGCGCCACTTTCTGGCTAATACTTGATGCATAAGACCGTCAGCTAAAAAAGAAAAAGGCCTACACCAGCACTCCTCGGCACCCAAGATCGCCACTACCGTTGCTTCCTTCCGGACCTGGCGGGGTTCGCGGCTTATTGTTGCGAGGTACCAATGTAGACCAGAAGCGCATTATAGCGACTGCCTGTTAAAATGCAAGCAATGTTTCAACCCTCAGAAAGACACATAAAATACCCTCTGTGTATTGCCCTGAATTGCAAGAGTTTACACTTCTCCGACTATAAATCATCGTAAAATAATTGCCGAAGAAAGCGCGCCGTTTACAGCCTTTGACTTCACGAATTTGTCGGCTTATTTCAAGCCGAAGGCCAAACGCATCCAAGCAAAGCGGCGGATGATTTCATATAGGGCGAAACTCAATAATAAAGTAAGCAGACTTATCGCCGCATAATATTGCCCTGCCGAGAAATTCGGACTATCCAAAAGCCAGGCAATCATAATCACAATCGGATGATGCAGCAAATAAATCACAATCGCCGACTGAATCAGATAGCGAATCACTGTACCGCTCTGATATTGCAGATGATAGCAATAATAGAACAAGAGAAAAGCCAC
Organism: Suttonella sp.; assembly: GCF_056855035.1. Classification (NCBI taxonomy): domain Bacteria; kingdom Pseudomonadati; phylum Pseudomonadota; class Gammaproteobacteria; order Cardiobacteriales; family Cardiobacteriaceae; genus Suttonella; species Suttonella sp. The sequence continues at coordinate 44,042 of NZ_JBXGGR010000113.1, read as the reverse complement.
ACCGCCTGAGGAACAGGCATGCAATAGACGATAGGTAAAGCCGCCTAATGCCGGAAGATAATCTTGCAGTTTGATGAGTTTAAGCCCCAGCAGATAATCGATGATAAAGCTTAGCATTGTAATCATCAGCAATATGGCAATCTGTTTCTTAGTGATGCGGTGCAAGAACTCGCGCCGCGCATAAAGCAAAGCGCCGCAATAATAAAAAGGAAAAAATTGTAAGGTATTAACGATGAAAAAATTAAATAAATTGCCGTCAATCGAACCGAAGAAATGCCAATATTTACCATTTAAATACAGCGCGAGAGGATAAACTGCCGTAGCGATTAACAACATGATGAGAAACTGTTTCCACCATGCGCTGAAATAAATTTTTTCAGGAATCAGCATGTCCAAACAAGCACAAACAAAAAGCGTAATCAAAAACCAACCATGCATGACCATGCGCCATAAATCAAAATTTTTCCAAGCAAAATCCATATAATAAGCGCCGAATATTTGCAATAACAGATTAACGCCAAAGCAGCCCAATAATAAAGGCAGCAAAACGCGCTTAATTCTTGCTTGAAAAAATACTTTTTTGCCCTTGCGGCTGCGAATCATGCAGGCTAAAAATCCTGAGACGAGGAAAAAAGTTTCCATGCGAAAAATATGCTCCGGATAGACGAGCGCAAAAATCGCAAAGCTTTTATGATGAATACTGGAATAAACAAAAGTAAATTGCGGCGAAATCACCGATACCGTATGCCAAAATACGCCGACAATCATCAGCACGGCACGCAGCATATCCAGACCGTGATAATAAGTATAGTCAAAGAAATGAAAAAGTGGTGCAGTAATGCTGCTAACAGGTAGCGCAGAGAGTACGGCGAGATGTGTTTAAATTGTAACTTTTTTTGAATTCCTTGACTATAGTAGAAGGTTTTGTCATTAATAAAAAACAAAAGCTGCCTGTTAAACAGGCAGCTTTTTCAAAAGTTTTTTAATAAATATCGAAATCAAAATATTGCCGGTTGATTTTCTGATATTCCCCATTGTCGCGAATACCTTTAATCGCCGCATTTAAGCGCCGGCGCAATGCTTCATCGCCTTTGCGTACGGGAATGGAAACCCCTTCGCCGTAAAATTCCGGATCATTAAACAAAGGTTCGGCGAATGCAAAGCCTTTTCCCATTTCTGTTTTCAAAAAGCCCGAAGATAATGCGGTCTGATCGGCTAAAGTGGCATCCAAGCGCCCTGCCACCAGGTCTAAATTCACTTCGTCTTGCGTGTTGTAACGCTCAATGGAAGACACGACTTGGGCAAATTTCGCGGTGGCGTAATAGTCGTGAATGGTCGAGGTTTGCACGCCGATTTTTTTGCCTTTCAAATATTCCATTAAATTCTCTTGCGTGATGGCTTCCGCTTGTGCGGCGGCAAGCGCCAATTGCCCGTTATTGGAATAATATTTGTCTGTGAAATCGACGGTTTTTTTCCGTTCTTCGGTTGCCGACATCGAGGCGACGGCAAAGTCAATCCGCTCGTTCAGTAATGAAGGGATAATACTGTCCCAATCCATTTTCACCAACTCGCATTCTGCCTGCATTTCCTTGCATAAGGCTTTGGCGATATCGACATCAAAGCCGATTAATTCATTGCTTTCATTGACCGCAGAAAACGGCGGATAAGCGCCTTCGATGCCGATGCGCAAGGTTTGCGCCTGTGTCAAAACGGCAGTTGCGGCGATTAAAGCAGCAATTAAGAGTTTTCTCATTTTCTTCCCCTTTCTTGGATAGGTTGTAAATGGCGATAAATTCGCTTTTCTAACAATTTAAATAACACAAAAATACATAGCGTAATCAAAAGATAAATAACGGCTGCCGTACTAAAGGCGAGATAAGGTTCGTAGGTTTTGCCATAGGCACTGCGCACCGCCTGCGTCAAATCCATAATGGCGATGGTTGAGACGATTGCCGAACCGTGCAGCATGAAAATCACTTCATTGCTGTAAGCCGGCAAGGCACGGCGCAAGGCACCTGGCAAGATAATGCGTCTGGCGATTTGCGCTTTGCTCATGCCGAAAGATTTTGCCGCTTCGATTTCCCCTAGCGGTGCGGTTTCGATAGCTCCGCGCACGATTTCGGAAGTATAGGCGGCGGTATTTAATGCTAGCGTTAAAATCGCCCAAAACATTTTATTGCGCAATAAATCCTGCATAAACTGCGATAAATTCGTGATTTCCGAAATCCATAAGCCTAATGCGAAATAAATCAAATAAAGCTGAATCAGCATCGGCGTGCCGCGAAAGATATAGCTGAAACTTAAGGCAGGCAGGCGCAACGCAAAGGGCAGGCGCGATGCCATCAGCATGCCTAAAGGAATTGCCAAACACAGTCCAATCAATAGAGAGGTAGGCACCAGCCATAGGGTATTGAGCGTACCTTTCCAAATATCGCCGCCGTATTGGCTGAAAAAACGAATCAGATATTCCCAAAAACTTTCATCACGCATTAAGACACCGTCGCAAAGCCTTTAGAAAAATGTCGTTTTAAGGCGAATACAATCATAAGGGAAATCGTCGTAAAAAATAGATAGCCCAATGCGCCGATCATATACATCGCAAGGCGCAGTACAAAATCCGATTTAATCATAGGATTGCTGGTCGCCGCTTCTTTGATGACTTTGGTTAAATCATCCACTTGCACCAAAGACACTAAAGCGGTAGTTTTCATCAAGACCAGCCAATTATTGGAAATGCCCGGCAGGGCGTAACGCAGCATTTGCGGAAAACTGATGCGGCGAAAAATTTGCCAAGGCGACAAGCCGTAAGCTTTTGCCGCTTCAATCTGTCCTTTGGGAATTGCCAGATAGGCACCGCGGAAGGTTTCCGCCATATAAGCGCCGAACATCAAACCGATGGTAATCACGGCGGTGGAAAAATTATTCAAGGCGAGGTCTTGCAGTCCCAAAAAGCGGGCGATATCGGTTTTGCGAAAAATCAGCAATAAGCGCTGCAAACCATAGAAAAACAAGAATAATTGCACCAAATCGGGAATGCCGCGCAATACGGTGGTATAGGCCGTCGCCGGCATGCTCAGCCACGGTCTGCGCGATATTTTGGCAAAACAGGCAATCAAACCGATTACAAGTGCCAAGATAAGCCCGAGCAAGGAAAGCTCAAGCGTTATCTTTGCGCCCTCAAGGATACGGTCTTGATAACGCCAAAGGACTGAAAAGTCTTTATCCATTATTTGCCGTAAATATCGTAGCTGAAGTATTTGTCATTGACTTTTTTATACTCGCCGTTGGCACGGATATTTTTCAAGGCTTGGTTGAAGGATTGGCGTAGTGCTTCGTCTGCTTTGCGCACGCCGATGGAAATCCCTTCGCCGAAATAGGCGGGTTCATTGATTTCCTCGCCGAACTGCTCAAATCCGGTACCGATTTCGCGATCTAAAAAGCCGTCTTGCAAGACGATTTTATCGGCAAATAAAACATCTACCACGCCTTTTTTGGCATCTAAATTGGCATCGTCCTGCGTGGTATAGCGGTCGATTTTCGCCCATTTGGCAAAATGATCGGTGGCATAGCTGTCAAATACGGAAGCGGATAACACGCCGATGGTTTTACCTTTCAAGCCGGCTTCCGTCATTTCGACGTCGCTACCTTTCAGGCGCACGAAAATACCGGGGTTGTGATAATAAGGCTCTGTAAACTCAATGACTTGACGTCGTTCATCATTGGCATTCATGGAGGCGATAATCGCATCGATTTGCTCATTGTTCAAAGCGGGAATCAGCCCTTCCCAGTCAATTTGCTTAAACTCGCATTCACGCTGCATTTCCGCACATAAAGCCTTGGCAATATCGATATCAAAGCCGATCATATTGCCGTTGCTGTCGATTTCCGAAAATGGCGGATAGGCACCGTCGGTGGCAACAATTAAAGGTTTTGCCATAACGGGCAATGCCGCTGCCATGCAGAATGTCATCAGTAATTTTTTCATATTTACCTCTAGCCTTTTAATGAGTTGGACAAAAACTGGCGAACGCGCTCCGAATCGCTGTGATAAAAGAGTTTGTCAGGCGTGCCTTCTTCTTCAATCTGCCCTTGATGCAAGAACATCACATGATTCGATACTTCGCGCGCGAAGCCCATTTCATGCGTAACCACTATCATCGTGCGCCCTTCCGCCGCCAATTCCTGCATGAGCTTCAACACATCGCCGACCAATTCGGGGTCGAGCGCGGAAGTCGGCTCGTCAAAAAGCAGGGCATCAGGCTCCATCGCCAAGGCGCGGGCAATGGCAACGCGCTGCTGCTGCCCGCCGGATAATTGCGCCGGATAATAATGCCGCCTTTCGTACAAGCCCACTTTATACAAGAGGGCTTCGGCACGGGCAACGGCTTCTGCTTTCGAGAGTTTGAGCACCAGCATCGGGGCTTCAATCACATTTTGCAGCACCGTCATATGCGCCCACAGATTGAAACTTTGAAACACCATCGTTAAGCGGCTGCGCAGGCGCTGGATTTGTTTTTCCGATACCGCCAAACGCTCGCCTTTGCGATCCGTCTTAATCTGAATATCTTCACCGGCGACAATAATCTCGCCGCTATTAGGCATTTCCAAGAAATTCAGGCAACGCAGAAAAGTGCTTTTGCCCGAACCCGAAGAACCTAAAATAGACACCACATCGCCTTTATGCGCGGTCAAAGAAATGCCTTTGAGCACCTCATGGCTGCCGAAAGATTTGTGAATATTACGCGCTTCAAGCGCGGGAATCGCTGTCAATGGAATGTCCTAGACCGTAGAAAGCGATTTATTGTACACGCTGCTTGCCGCCTGTAAAGCAAAAAACGCAGACAATGTTATCTTGGCAATCACTATCGCTTATACTGCGCTCTATCGCTTATACTGCGCTTTTTTTCCGAGAACCGCTATGCAAACCGCCATTCAAGATTTACTTGCGGCATTGGTCAGCCGCCCTTCGATCAGCCCGAATGATGCCGGCTGCATGTCGCTCATCAGCGATTTTTTACGCGACACGCCCGCCCGCATCCGCCTCATCCGCATTGAAGACACGGACAATTTATTCATCGCGCACGGACAAGGCGCACCGCATATCTGCTTTGTGGGACACACGGATGTCGTACCGGCAGGCAGTGAAAGCGACTGGAGCAGTCCGCCGTTTACCCCCAGCATACGCGAGGGCAAATTATACGGACGCGGCAGCGCGGATATGAAAGCGGGCGTTGCCGCCATGAGCTTTGCCTACCGCGAATTGATTCAAAGCCATCCGCAGCATCAAGGCACGCTGTCTCTGCTGCTGACCAGCGACGAAGAAGCCGCCGCAACGCACGGTATCCAAGCCGTGCTCCCCCTATTGCAAGCCGAAGGCATACACATAGATTATGCGATTGTCGGCGAACCGACCGCCAAAGACGCGCTCGGCGATTTTGCCCGCAACGGACGGCGCGGATCGCTCAATCTCAAATTGCAGATTAGCGGCAAACAAGGTCATGTCGCCTACCCCGAAAACATTTGCAATCCCATCCACGGCTTAGGACACATCATTGCGGAAATCGCCGCCATCGAATGGGACGCAGGCAATGCGCATTTTCCGCCTACCTCCTGCCAATTCAGCAATCTGATTGCCGGTACCGGCGCGGAAAACGTCGTTCCGCAAACCGCCACCGCGCTGCTCAATTGGCGCTTTAATACCGAGCAAACGGAAGACGGCATCAAAACGCGCGTGGAAACATTGGTCCGCCGCATCTGCGCGGAAAAACAACTGAGCGCAACATTTGACTGGAAACTCTCCGGACTACCCTTTTCCACCGCCAATCAAAAACTCCTCCAAGCCCTGAGCAAAGCCGTGCGGGAACATTGCGGACGCGACATCGTCTTTAACACCGCCGGCGGCACCTCCGATGCCCGCTTTATGGCGCAATACGGCGCGGATACAGTAGAATTCGGCACGCTCAATGCCAGCATTCATCAAATTGACGAGCATGTGCTGCTGGCGGATTTAGCGCCGATGGCAGCGGTGTACCGTGACTGCGTGCGGCATCTGTGGGTGGCATAAATGCTTTGGATTAAAGCCGCCATCGGCGCTATCAGCGTCATCATCATTCAATTGCTGGCACAAAGCCGCCATTATTATCTGGCAGCGTTGGTGCCCTTATTCCCTACTTTTGCCTTAATCAGCCATTACATCTTGGGCAATAGCCGAGCGCCGGCGGAATTTAAGCAAGCCGTATTATTTTCCATCTTCGCCCTGCTGCCTTATTTAGGCTATTTGCTGACGGTATATTTCAGCGTTGACCGCTTGGGCTTATGGAAGAGCTTGGGATTGGGGCTGCTACTGTGGACCGGCTTGGCGATGCTGCTAATCTTTATTTGGCAGAAAGTGTTCTAATCCCTATTTATAGTCGAAGAATTGAAAAAGTATTACGATCTTGGCTCGCCTTGTACGCATTTCCACTTCTCCGACTATACATAGTCATCAATAAGCGGCATTAACGCTTAGCCGCGCAATTACCGCCCATATACAAAAATATCTGCCTTTATTTAGAACGATAATGTCCTGTGATATCAAATTGGAAGAGGATATTCTCTTCTTGCGTACCGTTAGCGATATTATGAATAATCAAAGGCGTGCCGTCGGCGGCTCTGCGCTCTGAAACGATGCCGATATGCGGCAAATGATTCGGCAGCCGCCAAGTTACGATATCGCCTGCCTGATAATCCGCCGCCTCCGAAGAAATCTCCAGACTTTGCGCATGACGGCGCAAATAGGTTTGCAGATTCGGCACGCGGCGATGGTCGATATTGCGGTCAGGGCGCTTCAGTCCCCATATTTTAGGATATTGGGCAAAATGTTTGCGCATATCCTCATGCACTAACACCTGCAAATCAATTGCTTGCCGACGCAAGGCGCGAATCAGCACATCGGTACAGACGCCGGTATGCTCGGCAACATCGCCCATAGGATAGGCAAGTGTTTGATAGCTGCCGTCATAGCCGGTGGTTATGCCGATTTGCGCCCTTGCCGCCTGCACCAAAGCTTCGCCCTGCCAGATTTGCGCCCAATTTTGACGGCTGGATAGCAAAAGCAGCAGTAATAAGATGTTTCTCATCATTTCCTCTCATTGTTCAAAACATATAGTCTCTATATAGCCGAAGAATTAAAAAAGTATTACGACGTTGGCTCGCCTGCCGTACTATCTGTACTGTCTGCGGCTCACCGCCTTGTACTACTTTTCCACTTCTCCGACTATAGCATTATCTTTCCTGAAAACAGAATGTTCAAGCCTGTTGATGAAGGCGGATATGGCTTGCGCCTTGATGGCGGCTGCGAATATGTTGCGCTTGATAGCATAGGCGGTAGGCATTATTTTCCCAAAATGCTTCGAGGCTCGGGCTGGCGCCATAAACGCAGCCGAATTGCCAATCGGCAAGCTGCCGATGCGCATCATTCAGCAGGCGGCTGGCAATTTGGCGGCGGCGGCAATCGGGATGCACGGCAATTCTTTGTACGCGTGCAAAACGCTGTTGCGCCCAATGCAGCTCGCCGCTGCGCTGCAATAATTGCTGCATCAGCAAGCGTCCGCGCGGTCGGCGTTCGCCGGCAATCACAGCTTGAGCCAATGCCGTATCCAGCGGCGTTTCCAAAGCGATTTGCAGCACGCCTAAGCATTCGCCCTGCGCATTTGCCGCCATAAATAAGGCTTGATCCGGCATATCCAGCAAACGCTTTAAGTCTTCCGGTCGACTGCGGTAATGCGCCTGATTCAGTAAAGACCAATAGCTGCGCAATAGCTGTTCATCGGCGGCTAAGTCTTGGGCTTGCAGCGCAATAATCTCTGTCGCCTCATGCGATTGCAGCGCTGTCGCCTGCCCTGCGGGAAACAGGAAAAGTCTATCCATCAGGCATTCCAAAGTGTCGCCGCTGTGATAACGATAATTACCCTGCAAATGCACAATCTGTTCTTGCCTGATGCCGAGTGCCGGCAATGTATTTAAGCAAAAATGCTGCGCACTGCCTTCATAGCCGTCGCTGGTGCTAGCGAGGGTAAAGGCAGGATAATGCCGACACAGGGCAATCAATTGAGCCGGCGCGAGTGCCGCCGCCTCATCGACAATCAGGGCTTGCGCAGCAGGCAGACGGCGCAAGGCTTCATCCGGCGGCAGGCAAAGCAAGGGGACTTGCGTATGCGCAGCAATGGTTTGGCGATTCTGTGCAAACGGGCTCACAAGCAACAGCGGCGCAATCTCTGCGTCGGCAAGGGCATTGATTTTCTGAGCTAAAAAATGGCTTTTGCCGCTGCCGCGTTTGCCGAGAATAATTTGCGGCTGCGCATAGCTAAAGCGTGCAATCGCTTGATGTTGCGCGAGCGGCGGCGCAGATGCGGTATTTTGCTGTGCCGCCAAACGCCGCAAACGCTGATGAAAACAATCGGCGCAAGTCTCAATTGCTTCGCCATGCGCCAGCCATCGCCTGTGGTCGGGGTCGCCGTCGGGGTAATGCGCCGGCAGATGCAGATAGAGATGATGCCCTGCGCCAATCGCCCCCGCTAGAGCGGCAAAGGCATTAGGAAATAAGCCTTTGCCGGCATCGTAAAACACATCGCCTTGCGTGGTGCCGAGATAGCGGCGGTAATCCTTAAGCGCAATATCGCGTCCAAAAACGCCGAGCGGCGGTAAATCCGCCGCTTCGATAAGATGCAATTGCCGCATAGCGCACAATGGGCTAGCGATTATTCTGTCCGCGTTGGCGGATAAAATGATCGCAAAGCACCAATGCCGCCATCGCTTCCACAATCGGACAGGCGCGCAGCCCCACGCAGGGGTCATGCCGTCCTTTGGTTACCACTTCCGTGTCTTGATTGTGAATGTCGGTGGTTTTACCGGCAACGAGAATGGAGCTGGTCGGTTTGAAGGCGGCGCGCAGCATGATGCTTTGCCCTGTCGAGATACCGCCCAAGATACCGCCGGCATGATTGCTTAAAAAGCCTTGTTCCGCCGCGCGTTCGTCGCGAAATTCGCTGCCGCGCTGCGTGATGCAGTCAAAACCGTCGCCGACCGCCACGCCTTTCACCGCATTAATGCTCATCAAGGCATGCGCCAAATCCGCGTCCAAGCGGTCAAAGACCGGTTCGCCCAAGCCTAATGGCACATGCTCGATGACAAGAGTGATTTCCGCACCGATGCTGTCGCCGTCTTTGCGGATGTCGTATAAATAGCGGTCCAGCATTTCGATTTGATGCGTATTCGGGCAATTGAAAGGATTGCTGCCCACATGCACCCAATCGACAAATTCCAATTTATGCTCGCCGATTTGCGAGACATAGGCGCGGATTTGCGTGCCGCAGAGATGCTGCAACACCGCTTTGGCAACCGCGCCGCCGACCACACGGCTCGCCGTTTCGCGTGCCGAAGAGCGCCCGCCGCCGCGATAATCGCGGATGCCGTATTTCTGCCAATAGCTGTAATCGGCATGTCCGGGGCGGAATTTTTCCGCAATCGCGCTGTAGTCTTGGCTGCGTTGGTCTTCATTGAAAATCACAAAACCAATTGGTGTGCCGGTGGTTTTGCCTTCAAAGATGCCGGAGAGAATTTGCACACTGTCGCTTTCTTTGCGCGGCGTTACATGGCGGCTGGTGCCGGGTTTGCGGCGGTCCAAATCCGCCTGAATGGCGGCAATATCCAAATCGATACCGGCAGGCGCGCCGTCAATCACGCCGCCAATCGCCACGCCGTGACTTTCGCCGAAGGTCGTCAGCACAAAATTCTGACCGATGCTATTGCCGCTCATATTGCTTCCTTACAGAATGGCTTGCTCAATCCGTGCAGCGATTTCTTCTACGCTGCCCTTGCCGTGAATCTCGCGCAATTTGCCTTGCGCGCGGTAAAAATCAATCAAAGGTTTGGTTTGCTGCTCAAACACGCTTAAGCGGTTGCGGATGGTGGCTTCATTGTCGTCCGCACGTCCGCGCGCCAGCATTCTTTGCACGATTTCTTCATTATCCACGTCTAAAAATACGGCATAATCAATCGCCTGTCCGTTATCGGCCAAGAGTTTGTCCAAAGCCTGCGCCTGCGCCAAGGTACGCGGGAAGCCGTCAAAGAGTGCACCTTTGTCGTTTAGGCGTTTGGCAATCATGCCGATGACGATGTCATCGGAAACCAGTTCGCCTGCGTCCATGATTTGCTTTGCCGCCAAGCCCAATTCCGAGCCTGCGGCGATTTCGGCGCGCAGCATGTCGCCGGTGGAAAGATGCTGCAAGCCGTGCTTGGCAATCAATTGTTCGGATTGCGTGCCTTTGCCGGAACCCGGTGCGCCTAAGAAAATAATGTTCATATCCGCCTCACTATGCAAACAAATTAAGCCGCGGATTGTAGCATGAAAAATATTGTCGCGCTGTGCCTGCATCAAGACTTGATTCTTTAACTAAACTTCATGTTAAGATAAGGCTCTTGTAACATATGTAGAGAGAAAGCAAGATGAAATATTACACCCAAGACCATGAATGGATTAGCATTGACGGCGAAATGGCGACCATTGGCATTTCAGAGCATGCCCAAGATGCCTTAGGCGATATTGTTTTTGTGGACTTGCCCAGTATCGGTGCACAAGTCAGCGCCGGCGCAGAAGCGGCGGTGGTGGAATCGGTCAAAGCCGCCGGCGAGGTCAATGCCCCTGCTTCCGGAGAAGTGCTTGAAATCAATGAAGCCTTGGTCAATCAGCCCAGTTTGGTCAATTCGGCGGCGGAAGGCGAAGGCTGGATTTTTAAAATCAAGCTCAGCAATCCCGCCGAAATCGAATCCCTGATGGACGCTGCCGCCTACCAAGCCTTTTTGGGGTAATCCATGACTGCCAAAGAACGATTTGCCGAGCGCCATATCGGCGCCCGCCATGCGGAAATCAAGGAATTATTGCACTATATCGGTTTTGACAGCGTTGCGCAGTTCACGCAAAGCATTGTGCCGCCGAATATTCGCCGCAAAGGCATGAACCTGCCCGATGCGCTCACCGAATCGCAGGCACTGGCGGAAATACGCGCCATTGCTCAGCAAAACAAACGTTTGCGCTCTTTAATCGGACAAGGGTATTATGCCACGCGCACGCCTTCGGTGATTTTGCGTAATGTCTTGGAAAATCCCGCTTGGTACACCGCTTATACGCCCTATCAACCGGAAATTTCTCAAGGTCGTTTGGAAGCCATGCTTAATTTCCAAACCATGATCTGCGATTTGACGGCAATGGATATTGCCAACGCCTCTTTGCTTGACGAGGCAACCGCCGCCGCAGAAGCCATGACCCTTGCCAAGCGCCACTACAAAGGCACAAGCAAAACCTTCGTGATTGACCACGGCGTACATCCGCAGACCATCGACGTACTGCTGACGCGCGCACGCTATCAAGACATCGATATTATCGTCGCCGATTGCTACGAGCTGGCAAAAGAAATCGATGACTGCTTCGGCGTGCTGCTGCAATATCCCTGCACGCAAGGACACGTTGCCACTAAAGAAGAAATCAGCGAACTTGCCGACAATTTGCACAGCCGCGGCGCCACGCTCTCCGTCGCCTGCGATCTGCTCTCGCTCACTCTCATCAATCCGCCCGGCGAAATGGGTGCGGATATCGTCATCGGCAGCGCGCAGCAATTCGGTGTCCCCCTAGGCTACGGGGGTCCTCATGCCGCCTTTATGGCGGTGCGCGATGCGCTCAAACGCCAAATGCCGGGACGTTTGGTCGGCGTATCCGTGGACAGCCGCGGCAAAGCCTCCTACCGCTTGGCATTGCAAACCCGCGAACAACACATCCGCCGCGAAAAAGCCACCAGCAATATTTGCACCGCGCAAGCCCTGCTGGCAGTTATGGCTTCCAGCTATGCAGTGTATCACGGCGCGGAAAAGCTCAAGCAAATTGCAGAACATGTGCATAAACTGACCAATCAAATTGCAACGGCGCTCGAACAGCAAGGGCTGAAAAACCGCCATCGGCACTATTTCCGCACCCTGATTTACGATTTCGACAGCATTGAAGCCGCCGACGTCGTCATGCAACGCGGACTGAACGCCGGCATCAACTTCCGCCGCCACAGCCCGACCGAAGTCGGCTTGAGCATCGATGAATGCAGCAATGAAGCGGAAGCCGTTACCGTTATCGAATGTTTTTCAGGCGTAGAAATTGCTGCATTACCCGATGCCAACTCCTCGGTATTGCCCGCTGCCTTACGCCGCAAGAGCGCCTACCTCACGCATCCCGTCTTTAACCGCTATCACAGCGAAACCGAGATGATGCGCTATCTGCGCCGCCTCGCCGATTACGATTTGGCACTTGACCGCAGCATGATTCCGCTCGGTTCCTGCACCATGAAGCTCAATGCCGCCAGCGAAATGATACCGATCACATGGTCGGAATTCAGCGACATCCACCCCTTCGCGCCCAAAGAGCAGGCCGCCGGCTATCATCAGATTTTCCAAGAATTGGAAGCATGGTTGGCGGAAATCACTGGCTATGATGCGGTTTCCCTGCAACCCAATTCGGGGGCGCAGGGCGAATACGCAGGACTGCTCGCCATCCGCGAATACCACAGCAGCCGCGGCGAAGAACGCAATATCTGCCTCATTCCCGCTTCCGCGCACGGCACCAACCCCGCCTCCGCCCATCTTGCCGGCTTGGAAGTGGTAGTGGTCAAATGCCGCGACAACGGCGATGTGGATATCGACGATTTGCGCGCCAAACTTGATGAACACGGCAGCAATACCGCCTGCATCATGATTACCTACCCTTCAACGCACGGCGTATTTGAAGCACATATCGGCGAAATCTGCGAACTGGTTCATGCCGTGGGCGCACAAGTCTATTTGGACGGCGCAAACTTCAATGCGCAGGTCGGGCTTGCTGCACCGGGCTTATACGGCGCCGACGTATCGCATCTCAATCTGCACAAAACCTTTGCCATACCGCATGGCGGCGGCGGACCCGGCGTCGGGCCAGTGGCGGTTAAAGCGCATCTCAAACCTTTCTTGCCCAGCCACAGTGTAATTGCCACCGGACAAGGCGGCTTAGCCGTCAGTGCCGCGCCTTACGGCAGTGCCTTAATCACGCTGATTCCGTGGATGTATATCCGCATGATGGGCAGCATCGGTCTGACCGCCGCCACCGCTTCCGCGATGATTAATGCCAACTACATCGCCAAACGCTTGGGCGAAGCCTATCCTGTGCTCTATACCGATGCCAAAGGCTATGTAGCGCACGAATGCATCTTGGATATGCGCGGCTTTAAAGACAGCGCGGGCATTCAAGTGGACGATATCGCCAAGCGCCTGATTGATTATGGTTTCCACGCGCCGACCATGAGCTTCCCCGTGCCCGGCACGCTGATGATCGAGCCGACGGAAAGCGAAAGCAAAGCCGAGCTCGACCGCTTCTGCGACGCCATGCTCGCCATTCGCGAAGAAATCCGCCAGATTGAAAACGGCGTTTTACCGCAGGACGACAATCCGCTGAAAAATGCGCCCCATACCTTGGCGGATTTAGTTGAGGACTGGACGCATCCCTATGACCGCAAAACGGCGATCTTCCCCTTGCCGCATATGAATCCGGCAAAATACTTTGCGCCGGTCAACCGTATCGACAATGCGCATGGCGACCGTCAGCTGTTCTGCTCCTGCCCGCCGTGGAAAGACAGCGACAGCAGCAACTAATGAGAGAACAGGGCTGAAAAGCCCTGTTTTTCCTTACTCAGCCGCTTCTTTTGCCGGCATTTCAAAATCGCATAAACAAATAGAAAACCCTTGCTTCTTGCCTTGCTGCTACAATGCCAAGCCTTTTTGACTAAGCCGATAATCGCCATGAATCTCGCCCTCTACAAACTCATTCCGCGCGCTTTGCTGACCAAAGCCTTCTATCATCTCGCCCGCATCGAAACGCCGCCGCTGAAAAACGCCATCATCTGGACATATCAGAAAATCACCGGCGCCGACACTGCCTTTGCCGCAGAAAAAAATCCCTACCGCTACCGCAGCCTTAATGACTTTTTCACCCGCGCCTTAGCCGCTGGCGAACGCCCGATAGATAATCAGCCTCAAGCCTTTATCAGCCCTGTGGACGGACGCTGCGCCGTATTCGGCAGCATCGAGGCAGGACAATTGCACCAAGCCAAAACCCGCCAATACAGCCTCGCCGCCCTGCTCAATTCCGCCAAATACGCGGAAGCCTTTGAAGGCGGCAGCAGCGTTACCCTCTATCTTGCCCCTGACGATTACCACCGCATCCACATGCCCTGCGACGCCCGCCTGACCGCCATGTCCTTCTGCCCCGGCGACAAACACAGCGTTGCCATCGATTTACTCGAACACATCCCGAATTTGTTTGCCGCCAATGAAAGACTAGTCTGTCATTTCGACACCGAATTCGGCGCCATGGCGCTGATTATGGTCGGTGCCCTGAACGTCAGCAGCATTGAAACCGTCTGGCACGGCGAACTGCGCGACAGCGGCGACAATCACTACCGCTACTCGCCCGCCAAAACCTTTAAAAAAGGCGAAGAAATCGGACGCTTCAACCTCGGCTCGACCGTCATCCTCTGCTGCAGCGAAGACATGATTGACTTCAACAATCCCAAACTCGGCAACGGCAATAAAATCCGCATGGGCGAAGCCATCGGCACGCTACGCGCATGAGCAGTACCATTTTAGAAATCTATACCGACGGCGCCTGCAAAGGCAATCCCGGCATCGGTGGCTGGGGCGTGTATATGCGCTATGGCAAACATGAAAAAAGCCTCAAAGGTGCCGATTGGGAAACCACGAACAACCGCATGGAGCTGATTGCCGCCATCGAAGCGCTGAAAGCGGTAAAACGCGCCTGCCCCATTCATCTGACCACCGACAGCAACTACGTTAAAAACGGCATTACCGACTGGCTGCCCAAATGGAAAGCGAAAAACTGGCGCACCGCCAATAATCAGCCCGTGAAAAACGCGGAATTATGGCAAGCCTTAGACGCCTTGGTGCAGCAGCATGACATCCAATGGTTCTGGGTCAAAGGACATAGCGGCCACCCCGGCAATGAAATGGCGGACAGCCTCGCCAATCAGGCAATCGAAGCATTACGCAAGCAATCATCATGAAACACACAAACGACCTCTCCGCCATCAGCGGTCTGCTGATCGGCTGCATCATTTTCGGCTTGGGCAGTCTGATTGTTGCCCATGTGCCTTTGGGCAGCTATGCCATCGCTTTTTGGCGGATTTTCATTGCCTTTTGGGTTTTTGCCGCTCTGTGTTATCTGCGCCGCCTACCCTTGCCGCGCCAGCCCTATGCGCTGGCATTCATTGCCGTAGGCGGCTTTTTCTTCGCCTTTGATTTGGCATTGTGGCATGAAAGCATTCATGCGGTAGGGCCGGGCATTTCCACTCTGTTGAACAGCCTGCAAATTTTCTTTCTAACCGCCATCGGCTTCTGTTTTTTTCGAGAACGCCCCAGCCGTCTGCAACTGCTGAGTTTGCTGCTCGCCATTATCGGCGTGGCATTGATTGCCAGTCCCGAATTCAACCATAATCAGCGTGCCTTATGGGGCTTTGCCAGCGGCATTTTATCCGGCGCGGCATTGGCGCTTGCCATGAGCTGTGTACGCAAAGTGCAAGACTATGAAAACATCGCGCTGATTCCCCTGATGTGCTTTTACAACCTCAGCGCGGCGCTGACCGCCCTGCCCTTTGCCCTCTTATCCGATGCGCCCTTTATGCCGCAAACTGGCAACAGCTGGTTTTGGGTCGCCGTTTACGGCATTGTGATGCAATGCGGCGCATGGGGATTGGTCATCTACGCCATCCGCCGCCTTTCTTTAGCGCTTACCGGACTGATTTTGCTCAGCGAACCCGTCGCCGCCATTATGATTGACGCGGTTTGGCTTAATAAAGCCATCGCACCCCTGCAATGGCTGGGCTGCGCCCTAACCCTAATCGCTATTTATCTTGGGAGCTTACGCCGCAATGCCTAGCAAATCACTTGCCCCCGCCCCTGCTTGCGTTTACCATACGCGCTTTTCAAACCACCAGGTAAGACAATGTTTAGCAAAGACATGACCATTGCGAGTTTTGACGAAGAGATTGCCAAGGCGATTGCCGCCGAAGAAAAGCGCCAAGAAGCCCATATCGAGCTGATTGCCTCGGAGAATTATTGCAGCCCGCGCGTGATGCAGGCTCAAGGCAGCTATCTAACGAATAAATATGCCGAAGGCTACCCCGGCAAACGCTATTACGGCGGCTGCGAACATGTGGATACGGTCGAGCAATTGGCGATTGACCGCGCCAAAACCCTGTTTTCCGCCGACTATGCCAATGTGCAACCGCATTCGGGCTCGCAAGCCAACGGCGCGGTTTTCCTTGCTTTATTAGAACCGGGCGATACCGTCTTAGGCATGGATCTGGCACACGGCGGACATCTGACCCACGGCGCGAAAGTCAATTTCTCCGGACGCAGTTATAACGCCGTCGGCTATGGTCTTGACCCCGAAACCGGGCTGATTGACTACGACAATGTACAAAAACTTGCCGAAGAACACCGCCCCAAAATGATTATTGCCGGCTTCTCCGCCTACTCGCAAGTTTTGGATTTTGAACGTTTCCGCGCCATTGCCGATTCGGTCGGCGCCTATTTATTAGTCGATATGGCGCATGTGGCGGGTTTGGTCGCCGCCGGCTTATATCCCAATCCGATTCCTTTTGCCGATGTGGTGACCACCACTACGCACAAAACCCTGCGCGGACCGCGTGGCGGACTGATTTTGGCACGCGCCAACGAAGAGATTGAGAAAAAACTCAACTCCGCCATTTTCCCCGGCATTCAAGGCGGGCCTTTGATGCATGTGATTGCGGCAAAAGCCGTTTCCTTCCTTGAAGCCCTCGACCCTTCTTTCCAAACCTACCAAGAAGCAGTATTGGAAAATGCCAAAGCGATGGCAAAAGTCTTTAACAGCCGCGGCTATGACGTGGTTTCGGGCGGCACCAAAAACCATCTCATGCTGATTAGCCTGATTAGCAAAGGACTGACAGGCAAAGCCGCCGACGCCGCCTTAAGCCGTGCGCATATTACCGTCAATAAAAATTCCGTGCCCAATGACCCGCAATCGCCTTTTGTAACCAGCGGCATCCGCATCGGCACGCCCGCCATTACCACGCGCGGTTTCGGCGTCGCGGAAGCAAAAAAAGTCGCCACATGGATTTGCGATATTTTAGACGATATCGACAATGAGGAAATGATTGCCGAAGTGCGGCATAAAGTCGGCGAACTCTGCGCACAATTCCCTGTTTACGCATAAGGTTGCGCCTTGCATTGTCCTATTTGCAATCATCCTGAAACCAAAGTCGTGGACTCGCGTCTGGTGGCGGAAGGCGAAAAAATCCGCCGCCGCCGCGAGTGCCTCAATTCCGATTGTCTGGCACGTTTTACCACTTATGAAGTGGCGGAAATTCACATTCCCACCGTCATCAAACAAAACGGCGACCGCGAAAGCTATTCGGCGGACAAACTGCGGCGCGGATTGCTGCGCGCCTGTGAAAAACGACCCGTCAGCGCCGAACAAATCAGCGCCCTGATTCATCACATCGAGCAGCAAATGCGCAGCAGCGGCGAACGCGAAATCTCTTCCGAGCAAATCGGGCAATGGGTCATGGAAGGCTTGAAAACCCTCGACCATGTCGCCTATATCCGCTTTGCCTCCGTGTATTTGAGCTTTGCCGACATCGCCGCTTTCCAACAAACCATTGATGAACTCAATAAATCCTAAATCCGGCGACGCCTCCCTGCCCCCGCATGAATATTGGATGCGTCATGCCCTGCATCTTGCCGCGCAAGGCAAATATTCCGCCGCGCCCAATCCGCGCGTGGGTTGTGTCATTGTTAAAAACGGCGCCTTAATTGGCGCAGGTTTTCATCAAGCCGCCGGCACCCCGCATGCCGAAGTACATGCCCTACACATGGCAGGTGCGCAGGCACGCGGCGCCGTCGCCTATGTCAGCCTTGAGCCCTGCGCCCATTTCGGACGCACCCCGCCCTGCGCAGACGCTTTGATTGCCGCCGGTATTGCCGAAGTCATCATCGCCTGCCGCGACCCGAATCCGCAAGTCGCCGGCAAAGGTATCGCCAAATTACAGGCGGCAGGCATTGCCTGCACCGTCGGCGTTTGCGAGCAGGAAGCCTTAGATTTGAATCGCGCTTTTTTTCATCGCATGCGGACAGGGCTGCCTTTTGTCAGCCTCAAACTCGCCGCCTCTATGGACGGACGCACGGCGCTGGCTAACGGCGAAAGCCAATGGATTACCGGCGCTGCCGCGCGCGAAGACGTGCATGAACAACGCCTTGCCGCCGACGCGATTCTTGCCGGCAGCGGCAGCGTCATAGCAGACAATGCGCGTTTGAACGCGCGTTATCCGACCGCACGCGCACAGCAGCAGCCGATACGCGTCATTATCGACAGCCGTCTGCACATACCTGTCGATGCCGCGCTGTTTGCCGAAGCAAGTCCCGTCATTATCGCCACGCTGGAAACAGCGCCCACACGTCCCGAACTTGCCGCGCAGGCGGAAATTCTGCGCTTTGCACCCAATCCGCAAGGCAAAGTACCTTTACGCGCCTTATTGGAAACATTAGGCAGGCGGCAAATCAATTATGTTTTCGCAGAAGCCGGCGCAGCTTTGGGCGGCGCCATGCTTGATGAAGGACTGGCGGACGAAGTGCAGCTCTATCTCGCCCCCGTATTTCTCGGCGCGGACGCCCGCCCCCTACTCCTGACCGCGCCTTTGCCGCACTTATCTGCTAAAATAGCCTATCGCATTTGCGGCAGCCGCATGCTGGGCGAAGACTGGCATTTCACGCTGCGCCGCGCCACACAGGATTAAGACCATGTTTACAGGCATCATTGAAAACACAGGGCAATTGCGCCAACGCGAGCAACACGGCGAAGACCAAAGTCTGCTCATCGCCTCCGAGCACTTCGATTTCAGCACTTCGCAATTGGGCGACAGCATCGCCGTTAACGGCGTCTGCCTGACCGCAGTAGAATTGGGCAAAGATTTCTTCCGCGCCGATGTGTCGGCAGAAACCCTAGCCTTAACCACATTAGGACAATTAAGCGTCGGCGAAACCGTGAATTTGGAACGTGCCCTGACCTTATCCACCCCTTTGGGCGGACATTTGGTCAGCGGACATGTGGACGGCATCGGCACCTTATGCGACCGCTTTCCCGACGGACGCAGCGAACGTCTGATTTTTGCCGCGCCGCGCGAACTGGCGCGCTATATCGCCAAAAAAGGCTCGATTTGCATTGACGGCATCAGCTTGACCGTCAATGAAGTGCAAGACCATCTGTTCCACGTCAATATCGTACCGCACACCATGCAGTGCACCAGCTTAGGCAGATATGCCGTCGGGCGGGAAGTGAATTTGGAAGTGGACTTGCTCGCGCGCTATTTGGAACGCCTACTCAGTCAGCAAAGCGAAGGCGAAGGTTTGACGGAAGCGAAATTACGCGCCTTCGGCTTTTAAACATTCTTAGGAGAAGCTATGCAACTCAACAGCACAGAAGAAATCATTGCCGATCTGGCCGCGGGAAAAGCGGTTATCTTAATGGATGATGAAGACCGCGAAAACGAAGGCGATTTGGTTGTTGCCGCCGAGCATATCACCCCCGAACTGATTAATTTCATGGTCAAACACGCACGCGGATTGGTCTGCATGACCATCACCCAAGAGCGTGCCAAACAACTCGGACTGCGTCCGCAAACCGAACACAACACCGCCGCTTACGCCACCGCCTTTACCGTCTCGATTGAAGCGGCGCAAGGCGTAACCACCGGCATTTCCGCGCAAGACCGCGCCTTGACGATTCAAGTCGCCGCCGCCCGCGATGCACGTCCCGAAGACGTAGTGCAGCCGGGGCACATTTTCCCGATAGTGGCGCGCGAAGGCGGCGTGCTGGTACGCGCAGGGCATACCGAGGCCAGCAGCGATTTGGCGCGCTTGGCAGGGCTTGAGCCGGCCGCCGTGATTTGCGAAATCTTAAAAGAAGACGGCACGATGGCGCGCCGTCCCGATTTGGAAATCTTTGCCCAAGAACACGGCTTAAAAATCGGTACCATTGCCGATCTCATCACTTACCGCCTCGCCCGCGAACAGACCGTTACCGCCGTCGCTTCCTGCGAATTGCCCACCGCCTACGGCAATTTTGCCTTGACCGCTTATCAAAGCATCTTGGATAAAACCCTGCATTATGCCCTCGTCAAAGGCAAAATCAGCCCTGAAACGCCGACCTTTGTGCGCGTGCATGTGCAAAATGCCTTAGCCGATTTATTCCAAGCCGATTTGTCGGAACGCAATTTCCAGTTGGATGACGCCTTAAAACGCTTGGCACAAGAACCGCAAGGCATTATTGTCGTGATTGACGACGGACAAAACACCAACGATATTGTGGCGCGCATGCATGCCTTTGCCCACAATATCGCGCCGCCGAAACGCAAGCAGGAACAAGATCTGCGCACCTACGGCATCGGCGCACAAATTCTTGCCGCCCAACATGTCGGCAAAATGCGGCTGCTTTCCGCACCCTACAAATTCACCGGACTCTCCGGCTATCAGCTGGAAGTGCATGAATTTATTGGCGATACTCACTAATCAAGGACTATTATGACAGACCAAATCAAAAGAATCGAAGGGCAATTCAGCTCATTGGACAATGCCAGCTTTGCCATTATCTGCTCGCGCTTCAACGACTTCATCGTCAATAAACTGGAAGTCGCCGCCATCGATACCCTCAAACGACATGGCATCAGCGCGGACAATATCCACGTTTACTATGTGCCGGGTGCGCATGAGCTGCCGATTGCTGCCCAACGCTGCGCCGCAACCAAGAAATATGATGCGATTATCGCCCTCGGCGCCGTCATCAAAGGCTCGACAGGGCATTATGACGTCGTAGTCAACGAACAAGCCAAAGGCTTAGGACAAGTGGCATTAAAATACGATTTGCCCGTACTGACCGGCGTTTTGACCACCAATAATATCGAACAAGCGATCGAACGCGCCGGCACAAAAGCAGGCAATAAAGGTCATGATGTGGCGATGGCGGCGATTGAAATGGTCAGCCTGCTCCGTCAAATCGGCTAACCCTTCTTTTTTTCACCGGCATTGTCGCAAGCGGCAATGCCGATAAGTTCTTTTACAGCGCGGCAAATCCAACTCTATGACCAACAAAACCTCTAATCTCAAACGCCAAGCCATTAAAGCGCGTTCGCAGGCTCGCTACGAACTGCTGCAACTGCTCTATCAATGGCAATTACAAGACGACAGCCCCGAATATGTACGGCGCAACAGCTTTGAAAACAATGCCCGACAAGATATTGACAGCTTTTATTTCGATGAAGCATGGCATTACATCACCGCACACAGCGTCAAACTCGGCGAGCTGTTTCTGCCCTTTTTGCAACGCCGCCCCTTCTCCGCCCTTGACCCGATTGAGCGCGCCATTTTATGGATTGCCGCCTTTGAACTCACGCGGCGCAAAGACATCCATCCGACCGTGATTATCAATGAGGCGGTGGAATTGGCAAAAAAATTCGGCGCTGACGAAAGCTATAAATTTATCAACGGCATTTTAGACAAACTCAGCAAAAATCTTCCCGAAGAAGTGTCGACGGAAGTCTCTGTTAGCCCCCAATCCTCTCAAACTGCGGAATAGACAGACTCAGTTTTTCATCAGCAACATCTACATTAGGAACATCATATGCCAATCGTTAACATTAAAATCATTGAAGGTCGCAGCATCGAACAAAAACGCGAAATGACCCAAAAAGTTACCCAAGCCATTGCTAGCAGCTTAAGCATTGCGGAAGCTGCTGTCTGGATTAGTATTGAAGACTTAAAACCTGAAAATCTGTGCCAAGGCGGCGAACTTCGTGCCGATAAAAAATAAGGCATGAAGAAATCTGATATCGACACTTTTTTTGCGCGTTTACAAGCAGCAAACCCCAAACCAAGTACCGAATTAGAATACGATTCGGTATTTGAGCTGCTGATTGCCGTCATGCTATCTGCGCAAGCCACCGATGTCGGCGTCAATAAAGCGACACGCAAACTCTTCCCAATTGCCAATACGCCGGAAAGCATCTTAGCCCTTGGCGAAGAAGGCTTGAAAAGCTATATAAAAACCATCGGCTTATTCAATAGCAAGGCAAGTAATATCATCAAAACCTGTGCTTTGCTGCTAGAAAAATACGATGGAAAAGTCCCCGATCAACGTGAAGCTTTAGAAAGTCTGCCGGGCGTAGGACGCAAAACCGCAAACGTTGTCCTCAATACCGCTTTCAGACAAATTGCCATGGCGGTCGATACGCATATATTTCGCGTTTCTAATCGCACAGGACTTGCAAAAGGCAAAAACGTTCGCGAAGTAGAAGACAAATTACTGCAACGTGTGCCTAAAGCCTATCTGTTAGATGCCCATCATTGGCTGATTTTGCATGGCCGCTATACCTGCACCGCTCGCAAACCCAAATGCACCTTTTGCATCGTTTTCGATTTATGCGGCCAACCTGTCAATATAGAAGAATAAAGCATGTTTTTTCTCACGCTATTTATTCTAATCTTTATCTGCGGTTGGCTGATTAGCGCATGGCATTGCCGGCATCAGCGACAAGAATTGCTGCGCCATTTTATTTTGCCTACTTATGCCTTTATTGCCGCGAGAGAAAATGGACTCTGGCATGCCGTTTTGTTGCAAATCATCGGCGGCATCGGATTAGCGATTACGCTCATTATTCAACAATAAAATATAGTCAATTCATGGCAAAATTAATCATTTTCAATTGGATAGATCGGATACTTGTATCCGATATTACTTAAAATATAAATTTGTCGGATTCAAGAATCTGATCTACTTCTCTATAAATCAGTATCTTAGATATTTATATCCAACAAAATTTGTCATGTGAGTGCTTTCTGACATAAACGCCTAAGCTAAGGTTAAAAATATAATGTTCGCATTTGTCATGAATTGAGTATAACTCTCCATAAAAAACCGCCCGTAAAACCTAAATGGTTTTATGAGGGCGGCTATATAGTCAGAAATGAAAAGTAGTACAAGGCGATGAGCCACAGACTGTACAAGAGCGTACGGCAAGGCGAGCCAACGCCGTAATAGCTTTTCAATTCTTCGACTATATATTTAGAAACTTCCGTGCTTAAGCCAATAATTTCTGCAATAATTCATTGACTGATTTCGGATTTGCCTTTCCTTGTGATTTCTTTAATACTTGTCCGACTAAATAGCCTAGCATTTTCGCTTGTCCGCCTTTATATGCCGCTACCTGATCAGGATTTGCAGCTAAAACTTCTTCCGCCCATTGCTGCAATTGTCCGTCATCATTAACCTGACGCAAACCTTTAGCATCAATCAAAGCATCTACGGAAATATCGGCATTTCCCCATAATTCAGGCAATAACTTTTTCGCGGCATTAGCAGACAACGTATTATCCGCCACACGGGCAAGCAAAACAGCAAATTGATTGGGATTCAGCAGACAATCAGCAAAGCCCTGCCCTTCCGGCAATAATTTCGGCAATTCAGACTGCATCCAAATCGCCGCCGTTCTTGCCTCTGCACCGGCATTCAATGCCTCTTCAAAATATTGCGCAGTTGCTTTGTCTTGCACTAAAAAACGTAAACTGTCTTTATCTAAAGCATATTGTTCTGCATAACGTTGCTCGCGCAAATGCGGTAATTCCGGTAAATTTTGACGTATTTGCTCAATCCATTCTGCGCTTAATTGCAAAGGCAGCAAATCAGGATCCGGGAAATAACGATAGTCATTGGCTTCTTCTTTAGAACGCATCGTGCGCGTTTCCATCTTATCAGGATCAAATAAACGCGTTTCCTGTTCAACCGTGCCACCGTTTTCCACTACATCAATCTGTCTTTCGATTTCAAGCTTAATTGACTGCTCAACAAAACGGAAAGAATTGATATTTTTTAACTCAACACGAGCATTATAAACTTCACTACCTTTCTCACGAATTGAGACATTCGCATCACAGCGGAAAGAGCCCTCTTGCATATTGCCGTCACTAATACCTAAATAACGCACAAGATGATGAATTTTCCGCATATAAGCAACCGCTTCAGCCGCACTGCGCATATCAGGTTCAGAGACTAATTCAATCAAAGGCACACCTGCACGATTTAAATCAATCCCCGTACGATCTGTAAAAGCATCATGTACGGACTTACCCGCATCTTCTTCTAATTGTCCGCGATTAATCCTCACTTGCCGTTCGAACTCCGGTAAATCTACCAAACCACCTAAAATAATCGCATCAGCTAATTGGCTAATTTGATAACCTTTCGGCAAATCAGGGTAGAAATAATTTTTGCGCATAAAAAAAGCATTCGGGTTAATTTGACTACCTAAAGCCAAACCAAATAATACCGCATATTCAAGCGCTCGCTCATTTAATACCGGTAGAACCCCCGGATAGCCTAAATCAATTTCATTAACATGAGTATTAACTTCCGCGCCAAAAGACGCAGAAGAAGAAGAAAATAATTTACTCTCCGTTGCCAACTGAATATGCAACTCTAAACCAATAACCGCTTCATAAATCATAACAATACCTAAAACGAAAAGCCCCACCATGCAGTGGGGCAAAATTATAAGCAAAATAAACTACTGACGCAAATTGCTGAATTTATCAGTATCTGTTAGTTTTCTATCGATAATTCGAGGTGTAATAAACACTAATAATTCATCCTTATTAAATACTTTATTAGTATTTTTAAACACATTACCAATTACAGGAATATCGCCTAATAATGGAACCTTTGCCTCTCCTGTTGTTTGCGTCTGTTCATAAATACCACCCAAAACAATAGTCTCGCCATTTTGTACTTCAACTTTAGTTAGAATTTCATTAGTATTTATTGCAGGCTCACCATTAACTAGTCGATTAGAAACATCATCTTTAGTAATATGGATTTCCATACTTACACGATCATTAGGCGCTATGCGTGGTGTAACTTCCATACTCAATTTAGCATCTTTAAAATTAGTATCTGTACCAGAATTACTTGCTTTTGAATAAGGAATTTCCTCACCTTTAGAAATAAGGGCTTTATAACCATCTTGAGTAACCACTCGAGGACTAGAAACAATTTCCGACAAACCTTCTGCTTGTAAGGCGCGTAATTCTAAATCGACTAATACTTCTTTACCTAAAATTGAAATACCATACCCAGCTGTAGGATTCGTACCTGTTATATCGGTTGACAAGCTACCTGGAGCAAGATTAACTCCTAAACGATCGCCTAAAGTTCCCGCACTCGTACCACTTAAAGTCCCACTTCCACTCCAACTATCAGTTCCTTTGTCTCCTCTAAAGCTTATTCCAAAACGAGAACCAAAAGCTCTAGAATATTCATCAGAAGTAATTACCAAACGCGAATCTATTAACACTTGGCGCACAGGCTCATCTAATTTAGCAATTAAATCTCTAACTCTTTGAATATTTTCAGGAATATCAGTTACCATTAAGGAGTTAGTACGTTCATCAACAGTAACACTACCCTTTGAAGATAATATAGAATCTTCATTTCTATCACCAACATTAGCATTATTATTACTATTGAAATTATTACGTGATTCTACAATCATTTTCAAAATATCAGAAGCTTTTGCATATTTCAACTGAATAAGCTCTGTATTTGAAGGTTGTAATCCTTGTTTCTCTTTATAAGCTGTTAAAGCATCAATTTCCATTTTATTCAATTCTGCTTCAGGTGCGATATAGATCACACGATCTACTTTGCGCATAGCAAGACCTTTGGTCTTCATAATAATATCAAGCGCTTGATCCCAAGGCACATTATCCAAACGTAAAGTAATATTACCAACTACAGTGTCACTTACTACAATATTATTATTCGTAAATTCCGCAATAATTTGTAATACAGCACGCACTTCAATATCTTGGAAATTTAATGATAAAGGCTGTCCTGTATATTGTTTTCCAGAGCCAAAACCGCTCAATTCACGTAAACGTTGAGCATTTTCATCTGTTGAAGGATGTTTAATCTCGATATTATATTCATTGCCATTGGTATAGGTTACATATTCATAAGCATTACGCCCCATATTTAAGACAATTTTACTGTCTGCACCACTAGGCAAAATATCAACATAACGGACAGGCGAGCCATAATCAGCCACATCTAAACGTTTTTGACCAGCCTTAGGTACTTTATAGCTAGAAATTGTTGCGACAACAGAAGCCCCTTCTGTTTTTACAGATACCAACGCATCTTTGCTTGGCAAAGTAAAACTTAACACCCCACCCTTATCTCCATTTTTATGGAACATAGGCGCCAAATCAGGAACAGATTTAGCCATATTATTAATAGGCGCAGGAGCTTGAGTATTTAATGTTACCGGAACCATTGGCGCTGCTGAAGCTTGGTTAAACAAAGCAGAGTTATTAGCAGTATTTATCGCAGGAGCTGCTGCAAGTACCTGGTTCCCTCTTAAGGCGACATGAACATCCGAGCCTACTAAGCGCACGTCATAAGCAGCTGGGGCTGCTAAATTAATTACTGCACGAGTACGTGCATCTCCAGGAATAACATTTACAGAGTAAATACCATTTTGATTGACAGCTGTTTCTCTATTAGCTAAAGCAGAGCTTGTATTAGGAAAATCTAATACAATTGAAGCAGGAGATGTTGTATTAAAGGACGTTGGCAATACTGCTGCATTCTTAAAAACAATTTCATAAGCACCAGACGGCGCATTCGAAGCATTAACAGCCGTAATTGCTGCAGCAAAACTTCCAGAACTAGCTAATAAAATACAGCTACATAATATTCTTTTCATCATAAGTCTATCCTAAACTCAAATTATTAAAACAATTCCAAAGTGGCCATTCTATCCTGCCAGCCTCTAGGTACTTTATATTTTTCCTGAATCACAATATGATCAGGCTTAATTTCTTTAATCAAACCATGATTTCTTCCAATGTATTCCCCCACTCTTGCTTCTTGAATACTCAAATCAGGTGTTCTTATTAAAGCTACCATTTGCTTATTAGGAGACAACATTGTACCTGTCATTTGCAAAGAAGAAAGCTCAAAATTTTCCAAATAATAAGGCGCATGAGATACAGGCGCAGAAGCACTACATTCGCTAGAATTACATTCCGTTTCTGTTACAGGCATTTCTGTTTGTTTCGATACTTCCGTAACAAAAGGTCTAAGTTTAAATGGATCTTCAGTACCTCCTTTATATTCATAAGCTTCGTAGGGTTTAGCTTCTGGCAAAGGTGAAAGATCTAAATTAGCACTAGGTTTAGTTTGCGCTTTGACTTGTCGTAAAAAATCACTTGCATCTGACTCTGCATCTCCAAAAACAAAGCCCGTTATGCCTAAATAACTTGATACAATAGAAATCAATAACATATTCCGTTTCATCATTTTTTCCTATTATTTAGCTGCTGTTGATGATTGTGGTAATTCGCCTTTGCGAAGTTTTTTTATATCACCATTATAAATATACGTCTGCAATTGTGTGTCTGTCACTGCAATTGCATTTTCAGCCCATATATCAGAGATATCTCTAGTATTTGATGAATTTTTCAAGACTACTAAATTAAAATCTGAAATATTCATAATTCTTTGCAAATTAGTTAATCTTTCAGAAAATTGCGCAAAATTAGTAAAATAAGTTGTAGTATTTAAGGCTATTGGTGCAATATCATAATATTCTGTTGGAATATATTTATCTGCCGGTTTAAATCCACTAATATTAATGCCTGAATCAGAAGCAGCTGTATTGACATCTTCAATTGATTCAGCTATTTGATTTTGCGCAGGCAAATAAGCCAATAAAGACTCTAAACGAGCTAACAATTCTTCACTTCTTGCTTTATAAGCATCTAAATCAACAGTATATTGCAACAATTGACGATAGCTTTTTTCTCTTTCTTCAATAGTTGCTTGGTTCCTGCTTTCTGTCTCATCCATTTCTTTTAATTTAAAATGATTAAACGCAAATAGAATGCCCCCGAAAAGTAAAACCCAAATAATTGCTCTATAATATATCGGCCATGTGCCTGGATTACTTTGATCTAACTGATTAACTGGTACAAATTTCATACATTATTCCTCAATAATCATTTTGCAGCTACATCTGCTTCTATTCCGAATTTAGGCTCAACTGTAATCACTAAAGTAAAGACCCTAACCGCTGTTTCATCTGTAACAGCATAACGATTTCCTGTTTTTGCTTTTTGCATATCCACTAAGCGGACTATTGAAAAATGTTTAAAATCGTTTAATACGCGTATAAATGAAGATACTCCCATATCATTTTCAGCAGTGCCGGTAATAGTAATTTGCCCTTGCTTGTAAGAAATACTATCTAGAAATACGGACTTAGGCGTGTTTATCGCAAGATAATCTAAAATTTCTACCGAAAGACTACGTTGATTTTGCAATCCTTGAATTACTAAAATCTGCTTAAGCACTTCTTCATTAAGCGCTTTCATTTTATTAACTTCTGCTTCGGTTTTTTTCAACTCAGCGATATTATTATCTAATAAACTGATTGCACGATTTTGACTTTCTAAATATTGATTTTTAAAATACCAATATCCTCCGCATAATCCCGCTGCTACTAAAAAAACCACTGCAGTAGCTGTCATGAAATCTTTTTTCTGCTTGGTTCGTAGTTCCGCGCGCCAAGGTTGTAGATTAAATTTTCTTGCCATTATTTACCTTCCAATGCTAATGCGATTGCCAAACCATGATTAATACCATCTTGCAGCAAATCAGTTTGTTTTGATTGCAATTTAATAAACTGAGAAAGATCTAACAATTCTAATGGCACATTAACTTTTTCTGTCAACGCTAGCACTAAGCCTTTCAGCTGAGCGCCACCGCCTGTGATATAAATTTTTTCGACAGCCTTAGCATCAGGGCTACTTGCTTCGTAAAAATCTAAAGCAAGGTTCATCTGCTCGCTTAAAGAAGAAACATAAGGCATCAGGACAAGTTCCTGATATTCTTCACCTAGATTTTGGTTTAGTTTTTTCGACTCTGCCGATTCCAAATCCAGATCATAAACATCTCGAATAATTTCACTCACTTGGTTACCGCCGATCTGAGGCTCTCTAACAAATACGTATTTACCGTCCTGATAAACACTGATTCGAGAATGCGTATAACCGATATCCATTATGGCAATAGTTGATCCGTGTATTCTTCCTGCTTGCACAAGATTTTCAACCAAACGTTCGTAAGCAAAAACATCTACATCTACTTGCGGATTATTCAAAGTTTTTGCTTTGCCTGCAAATAATGCCGTT
This sequence comes from Suttonella sp., assembly GCF_056855035.1. Classification (NCBI taxonomy): domain Bacteria; kingdom Pseudomonadati; phylum Pseudomonadota; class Gammaproteobacteria; order Cardiobacteriales; family Cardiobacteriaceae; genus Suttonella; species Suttonella sp. The sequence goes on along the minus strand of NZ_JBXGGR010000113.1, from coordinate 14,639 downwards.
TTATCATCAATTAAATCCCGACGTGCCGCAACAGCTAAGTGACCGCCATTTGCATCTTTTGTTTCGTCAAAATCAAAATAGATTTGGTCCAGATTAAAAGGCAATGATTGTCCTAAATCTAACTCAATAGCACCTTCAACAGCTTCTTGGCTAGTATTTTCGGGCAATACGATATTGCGCATAATCGTATCACCGGAATTGACATGAATCACCGGCTGACCTTTTATGATTTTATGGGTCTTTAAGATTTTCGCAATTAGGTTTTTTAAGCCTTCTTTATCTTTGCCGCCACGCATTTCTTCTGGCAAAATTTCATAAACAAGATAATTGCTCACGAAACTTTTTCCAGCTTTTTTTACGCATGCAATTTTTATTGCATATTGCCCGATATCTATTCCGATATATTCGGGATTTCCCAACATAATTAACTCCTTTTAGTTGCCGGGACTAGGTCACGGTTTTCAAATGCTTCTTTCTTTCTCACCCATATACATTTGGCGAGGTCTGCCAATACGATAGCCCTCACTAATCATCTCATTCCAATGAGAAATCCAGCCAGCTGTACGCGATACAGCAAACATTGCTGTAAACATGTTAACAGGAATGCCGAGCGCACTGTAAATAATTCCTGAATAAAAATCAACGTTCGGGTAAAGTTTTCTTTCAACGAAGTAATCATCTTTCAATGCCGCTTCTTCCAAACGCATTGCCAATTCCATTCGAGGATCATCGCCATAATGCTCAAGCACCTCATAGCAAACTTTCTGGATAATTTTAGCACGCGGATCATAATTGCGATAGACGCGGTGTCCAAATCCCATCAATTTAAAAGGATCATCCTTGTCTTTAGCACGTGCAATATATTTATCGATATTGGCGACATTACCAATTTCATCAAGCATATTAAGCACTGCCTCATTTGCACCACCATGCGCATTACCCCATAGAGCGGCAATACCTGCTGAAATCGCAGCATAAGGGTTTGTCCCTGTGCTTCCTGCTAGACGAACGGTAGAGGTTGAAGCATTCTGCTCGTGATCCGCATGTAGGATAAACAAAAGATTCAGCGCCTTAATAGCCAAAGGATCCGCTTCAAAACGGCTACCCGGACGAGAAAACATTGTACGCAGGAAATGTTCGAAATAATCGTCTTCTTCTTTCGGATAACCGAAAGGATAACCCTGAGCATGTCGATGTGTACTGCCTGCGATAGTCGGCATTTTGGCAATTAATCGCATCGCCGTAATATAACGATCTTCAGGATTATTGATATCCAAACGATCATGATAGAAAGCGGCTAATGAACCGACAACGCCCGTCATCATTGCCATGGGATGCGCATCATGATGAAATCCTTCAAAGAAATTCTGTACCCGCTTATTAAGCATGCGGTAGTAACGGATTTGTTCATTGAATTTTTTACTTTCTTCTTCATTAGGCAGCTCGCCGTGATAAAGAAGATAAGCCACGTCTAAGAAAGAAATGTTTGCTTCGCAGAGATTTTCAATAGGATAACCGCGGTACATGAGTTTGCCGGCACCGCCGTCAATGAAAGTAATTTTACTTTCGCAAGATGAGGTAACGCCGAAACCGGGGTCATGCGTAAAATAGCCCAATTCCTTTGGCAAAGTCGCGATATCAATTCCCGGACGACCTAAAACAGGTTGAATAACAAGAAGTTCTACTTGTTTTTGCGCTTCTTTATCAATAACGATGATTGTTTTCTCACTCATAAAAAAATCCTCCATTTCAGGGGTAACTTATTTTTGATTAAGTTACCTTAATGGAGGATTAGGGTCAAGCGCAAAGGCGCTTTTGACGCTTATTTTTTTCCGTATTTACGGCGGAAGCGGTCAACGCGTCCTGCGGTATCGACAATATTTTGCGTGCCAGTATAGAACGGGTGCGATTTACTACTAACGTCCACGCGTACTAAAGGGTATTCTTGTCCGTCTTCCCATTTGATGGTTTCATTTGTATGAACAGTTGACTTTGTCAAAAAAGCAAAATCTGCGCCTACATCTTGAAAGACAACCGGACGATAATTAGGATGAATATCTTTTTGCATTTTAGCTCCAAATTTGTGTATTGCTTAAAAAGCGGCTGATTATAGAGGGCAAGCTACTGCATTGCAAGCATTTCCCCAGCATTAGCCGCAAAAACGTCCATTTATTTATAAGCCGTCAAAAAAATCTTTTACCCGATTGAGAAAACTGCTCTCTTTCGGCGCATGGCGCTGACCGCCCTCATGCAAACTGCGGTCAAAATTTTTCAACATTTCTTTTTGCTCTTTAGAGAGATTCACAGGCGTTTCAATCACGACCGTGCACAGCAAATCACCCGCAGCAGCACCACGCAATGATTGCACGCCTTTGCCGCGCAGACGGAATACTTTGCCGGTTTGCGTTTCCGCAGGAATGACCAATGAGACGCGCCCTGAAAGTGTAGGCACTTCGATTTCCCCACCCAAGCAGGCGGTTACAAAGCTAATCGGCATCGTGCAATACAAATGGGCGCCCTCGCGCGTAAAAATGTCATGCGGACGCACATGGACTTCGATATACAAATCTCCTGCCGGCGCCCCCATTTCTCCCGCTTCTCCTTCGCCGCTTAAACGGATACGGTTGCCGGTATCCACACCGGCGGGGATTTTTACAGTTAAATTGCGCGTATCTTTGACTCGACCTTCTCCGCGGCATTTGTCGCAAGGATTTTCAATAATTTGTCCTTTGCCATGACAAGTCGGACAAGGTTGTGCAATCGAGAAAAAGCCTTGCTGCGTCCGCACTTGTCCGGAACCGCGGCAAGTCGTACAGGTTTTCTTCTTCGATTTTTCAGTCGCGCCGCTGCCATCGCAATGCGTACATTTGACCAAAGTCGGAATTTTAATATTCAGCTCTTTGCCGTTTGCCGCTTCTTCTAGCGTTAATTCCACCGTATAGACCAAATCGCTGCCACGATGCTGCTGTCTTCTGCCGCCTGCGCCGCCGAAAATATCGCCGAAAACATCGCCGAAAATATCGGAAAAATTCCCGCCGCCGAAACCTGCACTAAATCCGCCCGTTCCTGCCTGTCCCGTTGCCGCATCAAAGCCGAAACGGTCGTAGGTCGCGCGTTTTTCCTCATCAGAGAGGATTTCATAAGCCTTGCTAATTTCTTTAAACTTTGCCTCCGCCTTTTCTTTTTTATCCGCATTGCGGTCAGGATGCCATTTCATGCTGAGCTTGCGGTAGGCTTTTTTTATCTCGTCAGCGCTAGCGGTTTTGCTCACGCCTAAAATTGCATATAAATCTTTTTCTGCCATGTTCTTATAGGGTAAGGGCGGTTTCCCGCCCTTTGTTCAATGAAATAATTAGTCTTTTTTCTCGTCTTTCACTTCTTGGAAATCGGCATCGACAATACCGTCGTCGCCGGCGGCATTATTTTCCGCGCCTGCTTGCGCCTGCATTTTCGCAAAAGATTTTTGCATTACCGGCGAAGCGGCAGTCATCAACTCTTCCGTACGCGATTTAATCGCTTCCACATCTTCGCCTTTCATCGCTTCGCGCAAGGCGCTTACCGCCGTATCAACCGCAGATTTCTCATCGGCGCTGACTTCATCGCCTAATTCCGCAATTGCTTTTTCCACGCCGTTAATCATCGATTCGGCGCTATTATTCGCTTCAACGCGCTCTTGGAATTTTTTATCTTCCTCGGCATGCGTTTCCGCATCGCGCACCATACGCTCGACTTCCTCATCGCTCAAACCGGAATTGGCTTTAATCACAATCGATTGCTCTTTGCCGGTTTCCTTATCTTTTGCCGATACGTTCAAAATGCCGTTCGCGTCAATATCGAAAGATACTTCGATTTGCGGCATGCCGCGCGGTGCGGGACGAATATCGTTCAAGTCGAAACGACCCAAAGATTTATTGCCCGATGCCTGCTGACGCTCGCCTTGCAGAACATGAATCGTTACCGCGGATTGATTATCTTCTGCCGTTGAGAACACCTGCGCCGCATGGGTTGGAATCGTGGTATTTTTCTCGATCAGCTTAGTCATCACGCCACCCATCGTTTCAATACCCAAAGACAAAGGCGTTACGTCCAACAACAACACATCTTTAACCGTACCGCCCAAAACGCCGCCTTGAATCGCCGCGCCGATTGCCACCGCTTCATCAGGGTTAACGTCCTTACGCGGCTCTTTGCCGAAGAAATTTTTCACCGCTTCTTGCACTTTCGGCATCCGCGTTTGACCGCCGACCAAAATCACATCGGTAATATCGCTGTTAGACAAACCCGCATCTTTCATCGCAATGCGGCAAGGCTCGAGCGAACGCTCAATCAAATCCGCCACCAGCGATTCCAATTTGGCGCGGCTGAGCTTGATATTCATATGCTTAGGACCGGTTGCATCTGCCGTAATATAAGGCAGATTGATATCGGTTTGCTGGCTGGAAGACAATTCAATCTTCGCTTTTTCCGCCGCTTCTTTCAAACGCTGCAAAGCCAGAGCATCATTAGACAAATCGATACCCTGATCCTTTTTAAACTCGCTGACCAAATAATCAATCACGCGGCTGTCGAAATCCTCGCCGCCCAAGAACGTGTCGCCATTGGTTGCCAAGACTTCAAACTGCTGACCTTCCTCATCCAAATCAATCGTTTCGATGATAGAAATATCGAAAGTACCGCCGCCTAAATCGTACACGGCGATTTTGGCATCTTTCACTTCATGATCCATACCGTAGGCCAAAGCGGCAGCGGTCGGCTCATTGATAATCCGTTTGACTTCCAAACCGGCGATACGCCCCGCATCCTTCGTCGCCTGACGCTGACTGTCGTTAAAATACGCCGGCACAGTAATAACCGCTTCGGTCACTTTCTCGCCCAAATAATCTTCGGCGGTTTTCTTCATTTTCATCAGCACGCGCGCAGAAATCTCAGGCGGCGCCATTTTTTTGCCGTCCACATCCACCCAAGCATCGCCGTTATCCGCTTTCACAATGTTATACGGCACCAGCTTAATATCTTTCTGCACTTCTTTTTCATCGAAGCGGCGGCCAATCAAACGCTTAATCGCAAATAAAGTATTTTTCGGATTGGTAACCGCCTGACGTTTGGCGGGCTGTCCGACTAAAACCTCGCCGTCTTCGGCAAAAGCCACAATCGAAGGCGTGGTACGCGCACCTTCCGCGTTTTCAATCACACGCGCCTTGTCGCCGTCCATAACCGCAACACAAGAATTAGTCGTTCCCAAATCGATACCGATAATTTTACCCATTGAATTTTCCTCATAAAAATAAAATAAAAATGTTTTGATGCACGCTATATGCCGCCGCTTTTTTCAATTTCAAGCCGTCTGCGGCATTTTTTGCCTGCTTTAACTATTCTTCACAATCACCACTTGCGCCGCGCGCACCGTGCGCCCGTTCAGCACATAGCCAATCTGCGCCACATGCATGACCGTATTATTTTCCAATTCAGGATTCGGCAACATCGCCACCGCCTCATGCACATCGGGATTAAACTTATCGCCGCCGGCGGGATTGACTTCCTCCACGCCGTGCTTAGCTAAATTTTCGCGCAACATCTTCAGCGTCAATTCCGAGCCCTCGATAAACTGCGCCATCACCTCGGGCTTATCCGCGCTTTCCTGTGCCGCTTTTACGCCCAAAACCAAAGAATCCAGAACCGGCAGCAATTCCTTCACAATCCGCTCATTGGCAAATTTATGCGCATTCAACAATTCTCTTTCCTGACGCTTGCGCAAATTCTCATTTTCCGCGCGCTCGCGAATCACTTGATCCTTTAATGCCGCCACCTGCTCCGCCAATTGCGCCACCTCTTCCGATTGCGCATTCAGCACCGTATCCACATCTAATATCGGCTCTTCCGCCGCCATCTCCACCGCTTCAGACGCCTCTGCTGCAGCTTGGGCATTCTTTTCCATTTCTTCGTTTGACATAACACACCTATGTTTTCTCTTAAATCATTGCCCGACAATATGAGGACGGCTATTTTTTTTTCAAGGCTCGTGCATAATATCGGTATGAAAATGCCCTTTTTACTCAGCTTTTGCCTACCGCTTCTCTGCGCATGGACACTTGAAATCGACATTGGCAACGCCCGCATCGGCGACAGCCGCAGCGAAAACATCCGCATTCGCGCCAACAGCACCAACGGACGCGACTGGCAGATTAGCGCCCAAGCCCCGCAACTCAAGCACCCGCAAGGCAATTGGCAGCAACTGCGCGCCGAAACATGGCTACACTATAAAGACGGACAATTCTCCTTAAGCCGCCCCCGATTTTCCGCGCAGGCAGAAAAAAACGCCTTACATTTTTCCGCTCCGCAACACATCGCCTTGCAGCAGAAACTCAACCTTGCCCCGCTCAGCCTGCACATCAGCCGACAAGCACAAGCCTCGCCCTTCCTGCAACTGGACTGGCATCATCAGCAACGCGAATTACAACTCGTCAAAAAAAACCTGAACACAACGGAACTCAATGCGCTACTTGCCTTCTTACACCTGCCGCCGCTACCGCCCCTAGACGGCGACATCAGTCTCAAACTGCTACTCAAACAAAAGCGCGACACATGGCAGCTCAACGGCGACATCGACTTACGCATCCGCAACTGGCACAGCCCGGACTACCTGCAAGCCGTAGAAAACCTCAACGCCAGCCTCAACATCGCCATGCAGTATCAGCCCGAACAAGGCTGGCAGGGACATCTTCGCGCGCACATCCCGCAAGGCGAAACCCTCTTTCAAGGACTCTACTTCAACTTCAAACAAGCACCGTTACAACTGGAAAGCGACTGGCAATACCGCAAGGAAACACTTAGCCTTAAAAACCTGCGTGCCAATGACGGTCAGCTGCACATCGCAGGCGGATTGAGCTACAACAGCCGCACACAGCAACTAGAACAACTCTCCTTGCAAGAATTTTCAGGCGCAGCGCAAGCCCTCTACCAACACTACCTCAAACCCTACCTCGGCACAGACAGCCTCTTTGCCGACAGCGACTGGCAAGGCAGCTTCTACGCCAGCGGCGACTGGCACAGAAATAGCGGCTTCAGCAACAGCGCCCTCGTGCTACACCGCTTCGGCATCGCCGACCGCCAAGAACGCTTCCGCTTTCCCAGCATTGACGGACAAATCGGACAAAGCGGCGAATCACGCCTCAACATCGCCGCCGCCACATGGCGCAAACTGCCGCTCGGCGCATCCAAACTGCGTTTTCTCTGGCAAGACAAATCCATTAAGCTGCTCGAACCTTGGCGCATCCCCATACTTAACGGCGCATTAGTCATCAACGACATCCGCGCCGACCGCGACAAACAGCATCTGCTCAACATCAGCCTAGACCCCATCGACCTTGCCGAACTCAACCGCGCCCTTGAACTGCCCGTATTTCAAGGCGACATCAGCGCGGAACTACCCGAAGTCCGCCTCAGCAGCAACAGCCTTGCCCTCAAGCGACCGGTACATCTCAACGTTTTTGACGGGCACATCCTCATCAGCGATCTGCGCATCGAAAACATCTTCAGCAACCAAGCCCAGCTCTACTTCTCGCTCGGACTGAACATGATCGATTTACAACGCCTGACCAGTGCATTCGGGATTGCGGAAATCCGCGGACGCGTCAGCGGATTCATCACAGACGTTGCTCTTGCCAACTGGCGACCCATCGCCTTTGACGCCAGCATCATGACCGACGAAGACAACCCCGGCGAACGCCGCATCTCGCATGAAGCCGTGCAACTGCTCACACAAATCGGCGGCTCTTCCGCCGCCATCGGACAATTCGTGCGCATTCTCAGCAGCTTTCCCTATCAAAAACTCGGCTTCAGCGCCACACTGCGCGGCGATTTATTAACTATTGAAGGCGTAGAAAAACACCCTGACGGCGGCTTCTACCTCGTCAAAGGCAGCGGCTTGCCGCATCTCGACATCATCGGACACCAAAGTCGCAGCAGCTACCGCGAACTCAGCGCGCGTATCAAAGCCGCCCTAAACAGCGACGGCCCTACAATTGAATAAAGCCGCACTTATTTTGAATGGGAATACACCGCCGATATCCAAGAAACCGCACATCGTATGCTTAGCGCCTTTACGGGCGATTGGGCAATCAGCGCACATCAAATTCTAACTCTTAGCAGGAAATGAAATTATCGTTATCGCCGATATTGACGGCAATAAAATTCTTTTCTCGCAAACGCCTCATCCATGCTATGTTTTCTTAGAAAATATTGAACTGCAAAAAGTAACGAATTAATTAAGGCAAAATCAGTAAATCTCTAACTTCTGAATATTTAGGAAACATCGTATCCAAACTCATCAAAGAAAGATTATAAAATACGCTGCTGGCAATAATAAATCGGTCAGCAGGATCTTTATGATGTTCTTGCAGATTCTCTGACAATATCGCAATCTCTTTGTTAATAGGAAGAATCGTCAGCGTTTGACTAGCCAAATCTATCCATTCGGAAGTCGGAATACTTAATTCAATGCGTTTTCTTTTTACCAATTGTGCCACTTCCCAACAAGAAATTGCACTAATAAAAACTTCTTCCTTGGCTATTCTATTAATAAAGTGAGATGGCAAACCGCTATGATTTTGCCATCGAATCCAAATATGGGTATCTAATAACAACATTAATCCGCATCCCAATCATTATCTAAAGCGCTTATATCATCATAAATAAGCACCGTATTTTTTAGCGCGGGATTAGGCGTATTGATTAATTCCTGCTTCAATTCAGGCGCGGCAATCGGCATAAAAATTACTTCAAAAGATTGATTTTGAAATTCTTCCGGCACCTCAATCTGCTTTACCGGAAGATGATAAACTTTCTTATGTACTTCTACTTTCATTTCCACCTCAATCAATATTGCTAAATTAAGAAAACATAGCGCATTTTCACATCATTTTCCATGTCTGAATCCCAATTATGATGCGTTAACCCCAAGCATGTCATTACAAATGTGCTAGTGATCCGATTTAAGCCCTGCGCCGCACATGGTAATCAAGCAATCTTCAACGACGCCGTACTGCTCGCCATAATGCAGATAAGCGGCATAATTGGCGGCGGTCGTATGTTCACAGTAAATGCCTTTTTTCGCCAACATATCGCGTGCGGCAAGAATACGATCTTCCGGCGCATGCACAAAGCGCACAGGATATTTTCGCGCATACGCCAATATCTCTCTTGCCCGCATCGGCTGTCCGATGGCAATTCCTTCGGCGATAGTCGTTTTAAGCGCCGTCGGCTCGATAACATCCCGCTCTTTTTGAGCCGCTTGCAGTAAAGGATCGCAATACTCGCTTTGTAGGGCGATAATCGTCGGCATTTCTTCAATGACGCCGCTTACCAACAAATGTTCCAAACCTTTCATAACGCCGATGAACAAGGTGCCGTTGCCTACCGGAACGACAATATGCTTGGGAATTCTGCCGAGCTGCTCGAAGGTTTCATAAATATAGGTCTTAGTACCCTCATAGAAAAAGGGATTGTAAACATGATTGGCATAATATACGCCCTCTTTATCGACTTTGGCGCGGCAGACATCGGCGCAATGATCGCGACTGCCGGCAATAATCTGCACCTGCGCACCATGTGCTTCAATCATATTAATTTTCTTCGGCGAAGTGCCTTCCGGTACGAAAATTTCGCATCGAATGCCCGCCTTGGCACAATAGGCTGCCACACTGTTGCCGGCATTGCCGCTGCTGTCCTGCACTACCGTATCCACGCCGATTGCTTTGCAATGGCTGATTAATACCGCCGCGCCGCGATCTTTAAAAGACAGTGTCGGCATAAAATAATCCATTTTTAACAATACCTGTTTATCCAAACGGCGGATAGGCGTCATACCCTCGCCCAGCGAAATATCGCGCCAAGATTCGTCTTGCAAGGCAATGAATTTGCGATAACGGAACAGACTCCATTCATCGCGGTCAATCTCTTTCAAATCAAAGCGGGGCGGCTGATAATCAAGCGTCCATAAGCCGCCGCAGTCGCATTTGGCTTGGCGGGTAGAAACCGGCGCGCTTTGAGCGCATTGCTGGCAAATAAATTTCATGATGGTTCTCCTTAGGGTAATTCCGCAATCGCGTCAATTTCAATCAAGGCGTTGTAATGCAAAGTAGGACAAGGCACGACGGTACGGGCAGGTTTATGTTTGGCAAAAAAATCGGCATAGACCCGATTGACGATTTCCCAATCCGCCATATCGACAATATACAAACGGCATTGCACGACAGCATTTGCACCGATGCCTGCGCCGGCAAGCACATGCTGCAAATTCATCAATACCTGCATGGTTTGCGCGGCGATATCGCCGACAATCTGTCCTTCGGCATTAAAAGGCAGCTGTCCCGACACATAGAGCATGCCTTTGGATTTCACTGCAGGCGCATAATGCCCTCTGCTTGGCGGAGATAACATCATTTCCATCAACGCTTACCTCTCACTTCGTCTAAATAGCTGTACACCGTTACTTTATTAACCCCTAATTTTTCAGCCGCTTTTTCAATGCTGCCTTTCATCATAAAACCTACTTTTTTCTAATTATCTAACTCGAACTGGTAATGACCCTGAGTGTTGTATCACACAAGAGGTAGAAAATTATGGGTAAAATCATCTCAGTCATTTCAACAAAGGGCAGTGTAGGTAAGACCACACTCATCATTCATCTTTCTGGCTATTTAGCTTCAATTGGTAAAAAAGTTTTGCTTGTGGATGCTGATAGTCAGCAATCATTGAGCCGCTTTTTCGATTTTGAAGGTCTTGACCCTAATATTGCCAATGCTGGTTTTGGCAAATGGTTCACTGGTGAGTGCAGAGTAAGCGAGGTTATTCTCAAGACGGCGAATCATCGCAATATTGACATCATTGTCAATGATGATCCGAAAAAATACCTGGTTTCCAAGTTTCTAAGAGACAATGCTGGTGCAGTATTTCAACTTGCCAGTATGCTCAAACCGTTAAAATATGAATACGATTATATTTTCCTTGATACAGAGGGAACAGATGGACGCGACCATGATGGCAATTCAGTGCAAAATGCGGTGTTGTTGGGTGAGCCTGATTTAGTATTGTCTGTCACAAAAACTAAATTGCAATATGCAATGGAAGTGCTGCGCGTAGTGGATGTCCATAAGGAGGCAATGCGTGCTTACCGCTTTATTGGCAAAGAACATTATGCACCGTTGAAATTTATAGTAAATGAGCATGATCGCAGTCTAGTCAATGCTCAAGAGATTTTGCGTGAATTGCAGGTTTCTTTTGCAGAGCCTGATTTTGCCAATGCAGAATTGTTCAAAACAGTTGTACCGCTTAAACGTAAGTTTTTCGAGTCTTATTATCATGATAAACAATTTGCTCATGAGTATCATGACACTAATAAGCATGACTTGCTGCCGCAGGTGATAGTGGCTTTGGCAGAGGAAATTTTTCCTGAACTTGTATCTGAACGTAGCATTTCTGCTACAGGGGAGCAGGTATGAGTTTGCTTAATTTTAGCCGTAATGATGCTTCTGTCAACGAAACACAAAATGTTAGTCAGTCACGCATTATTCGTGTGGATATTAGCGAGATAGAGGTTTCGCACATTAATCCACGTCATTCTCGTGGTGAGCATTATGAATCAACCAAGGCTTCTATTCGCAATATCGGATTGCAGTCAATTTTGACAATTACACGACTACCAGGTGCGCATAATTATAGCCTCTATAATGGTGGTAATACTCGTCTTGCGATTCTTAAAGAATTGCTTGAAGAATATTTGGCACAGGGAGAGCGAGATAAAGCTGAACAGATTCGCTTTCAGCAATGCCAGTTCGTGCCTTATACCGATGATTTGGATTTGCTGATTAAGCATATGGCGGAGAATGAGGAACGTTCTGGAATGACCTTTATTGATAAGGCAAGAGCGGTATTTGATATTCGGCGCTTATATCTGCAGCAGAATAACGTGGAAAGCGTGTCTAATAATCAATTAGTGAAATACATTCATTCTCTTGGTTGGACAAGAGTCAATCAAAGAGCAATGACAGAATTAACTTATGCTTATGAAAATCTTGAATCAGTTATTCCTAAAAGTTTAGATGCAGGTCTAGGCAGGCCCAAGGTTCAGCAGCTGCGCACCTGGCTAAATCTGATTGAACAATATTTACAATGGCTATTAGAACGTAATAACTATGCCTACAGTATTGAGCAAGCACGTCAATTATATTACAACACACTAGCAGAATATGACGATGACCTCGAACCACTAGATTTGGATTTGTTTTTTGAAAATTACCGTTATCGCTTATCTGATGTACTGGTGCAGTTCGACCGCTCTCTAACGTCAACGGCAATTTTACAAGAAATTCGCTTTATTGAAGAAAACGGCCATGTGTGTGAAGAAATGTCACATGAAGAGCTAAGCAGACGTTTAGATGAAACTTCAGATATGCCACCAGCAGTCTTTCCAAAGCCTCGCAAGCCACGCTCTACCCCTCCATCTACCAAAGAGACAGAAAATAATAAATATGATGCAGATCATATTGAAACAGGCAATCAGAACGCTGATTCTGCCACAGGGATTAGACAATCTGAACAACAGTTAGGGGAAAACAATTCTATTCCAACTGTAATCATCAACAATCCAGCGATGCTGGAACAAATTGCGCAGCGCAAACAAGCAAAAAGAGAAGTAGAAAATGATTCTGTCGGCGCTAAGATAATTATGCCTTTTGGTGCGCCACTTGATCCACCTAATATTTTTCTGCCTAAAAATGAACTTAATGCACAAGTGCGTACACGTTGTCATGAGTTATATCGGCGTTTACTTAATCTCATCAATCATGAGTTATTAGTTAAAGTCATTGATTTAGACTTACACCCAATTACTCAGGAAACGCCGTATTTTTATCTCAATCTCAATGATGAAGAAAAATTTACCCAATTGCAAAATCTATTTCAAGACAAAGCGTTTCCTAACCCACAGAAATTTGCCGTTTTAATATTTTTTAGTCTATGGGATTTCTACACTAATTTTATTTTTCAGCCTGATACTGATGCTCAAGAATATCCCTCTATCCTTAGAGCACAACAGTTGTGGCAGGAATTTGCCAGTATTTATCATGATTACTCCTTATGGTGCAGAACAGGTCTATTGTTTAGCCATATTGCCGCCAAAGAAGAAGTGATCGCAATTGGTAAAGCAGACCAAATTAACCTGCATCTCTTAGCCCTTATCCATGCCATAGAGACTAAGCAAGATATTGGAGAATAGCCATGGATGACCATGACATCATGACGAAAATCGCTTCCACACTCTTGATTGAGGTCATTAATGCCTCATCAAGAGCAAAGCCGATTCATCAGCAATTTGGTATTTCTGACGAAGATTTTTCCTATCTGTGCAGAATGAATATGCGAGAGCTAAGACAGATTGCCGCGTCTAATGTGTTTTCCATCATAACCAATACTCGATCGCTAAATATGAGCGTACAGCGTACATTGCGAGCCAGAGATATTAATCACATCATCCAAGATGCGATTCGTCTTGGTGCAAGTCGCAAAATCATGCATGAATATGCGGATATTCATGGCGCAAAATTTAAAGATATTCTATCCAATGTTGATGAATGGCAAGGCTCTGATGTCGGCAGACCTCAGATGATTAGCGATAGTGATTACGCCAAGCTCGCTGATTTACATAACCAACTTGGGCAGCATTCACCCATTTATAGCAATATGGATCATTTGCGCTGCCTGATTTTTCTTGCGCAGCAATCAGGGTTAAGTATCAATCGTATTCATGAATATTACTACAAAGATAACAAATTTCTTTATACGTACTTAGCAGAAAAGGGAGAATCGCATGAGCATCAATAAGCGTAATCAGTTTGTCAATCGCACTATTGAGCTCGTGCGCAAAGAAATCCATGAAGAGTTTGCTGACAATGCCACAGGTATGATTACCTTTGTAGGACGACCACAAATTATTACACCTGGCGAACTCATCTTTGATAAACATCTCTCTGCTGATGACAAGATTTATTGGTGTCAGCTCAGAAGCATTTGCCAAGGTAATGAGCTTAAACAATTGCCTGACCAAAGTGAGATGGCAGAGGTGATTGGCAAATCACGAGCCTCTGTCATTAGTTATACCAAAATGCTGCGAGCAACACGCTGGATTAGCGTGATTGATGTATTAAAGGTCAATAATCTGCCGACACGCTATTGTTATGCCATCAATGATTTGCAATTTACTTTAGATGAGATTTTGAAACTAGACCAAGACTATCTTGCATTCATTGAATACGAAGCAGCTCATAGCAAAATAGACCGCTTACGCAGCTATTGCAGAATGTTAATCAATGGCCTATTCCAACAGAGACAGCTATTTAGTCTAGGTGTTTTGAAAACTGAAACAGTAGATTCTATTCTGCAAGATGAGAAACAAAAATCGGCACTTGTTGTCAAAAATCCTAACAGCGGAGAAAGCTCCGTTGTCGGGCAAAGGGACATTTTAGGTGCTAAAAAGTTTGAAAAGCCTTATTCTGTAAGGCTTTTAGCGAGGTCAAAAGCTTTGAACACAAAAAATGCTTTTTCTGTGGCTCAAAACAGGTCAAAAAAGATGGCAGACAAAATCA
>NZ_JBXGGR010000104.1:0-3281 GCF_056855035.1 Suttonella sp. | reverse complement strand
TTCCCCAACCAACAGGATATAAACCGCTGGAGCGATGATTATATTCAATTGGTCGTCGACAAATTAAATCTACGACCGAGAAAGTGTTTAGGCTGGAAAACACCTTATGAAGGTTACTTTAAAAAAGTATTGCACTTGGTTCGACAATTCAAGGGTTTAAAAAGAGGTGCGAATTATACGCTAAAGGCAAAAATGTGGTAGCGGCACAACAAAAATATTTCCTCGCCGATTATCAGCATATTCGACAATAAAAACTTACCGCTTTATAGAGAAAAACCGCCGCCGGCAATAGGCGCGTGGTACACTGCTCTTTTCGATACACATAGAAAATAGCATATGAAAACCGAATGCGGACGCCTCATCTGGATTGATTTGGAAATGACGGGACTGGACCCGCAGCGTGATGAAATCATTGAAATCGCGACCATTGTCACCGATGCCGAACTGAATATTCTCGCCGAAGGACCGGTGATTGCCATTCATCAAAGCGATGCCCTTATGGATCATTTAGACGATTGGAACCGCCGCCATCACGGCGCTTCGGGCTTGATTGAGCGTGTTAAAGCCAGCCGAATCGATATGGCGGAGGCCGAGAGGCAAACCCTTGAATTTTTAAGCCAATATCTTCAAGCCGGCAAATCGCCGATGTGCGGCAACAGCATCTGCCAAGACCGCCGTTTTCTCGCCCGCCATATGCCGAGGCTGGAAAAATTCTTTCACTACCGAAATTTAGACGTTTCGACGATTAAAGAGCTGGCGGCGCGTTGGTATCCGCAACATCAATACCATAAACGCAGCACGCATCAGGCTTTAGCCGATATTCAAGAATCGATTGCCGAACTCAAGCATTACCGCCAACACATCTTTCAATCGCGCTCATGAGCAAAAAACGCCTCTTAATTATTGAAGACGAAAGTTCCATCGTGCAATTACTGCGCTTTGCCCTTGAGGCGCAATATGAGATTCACGCAGTCGATACGCTGCGTGCCGCCGAAGCCGCCTTGCGCGCAGAAATACCGCACATCATCATCTTGGATTGGATGCTGCCCGACGGCAACGGCGTTCAGTTGCTCGCGATGCTGCGCCGCGATGCGCGCTACCGTCACCTGCCGATTCTGATGCTCACCGCGCGCAGCAGCGAAGCCGACATCACCAAAGGATTGGAAACAGGGGCGGACGATTATCTGACCAAACCCTTTTCCGTCGCGGAATTACAGGCGCGCTTAAAAGCCCTGCTACGGCGCAGCGGTGAAGAAGAACGCAGCCAAGAACTGCATTACCCGCCCTTGCGCATGGATTTAAGCAGCAATCAAGTCTTTTATCAACAAACCCCTATTCCCCTGCACCGCCGCGAATTTGCCCTGCTGCGCTGCCTCATGAAACACAGCGGCAAAGTGCTCTCGCGCGAACAGCTGCTTGATCAGGCATGGGGCGATGACGGCGAAATCGCCGATCGTGCGGTGGACGTATCCGTGCGCCGACTGCGCAAAGCCTTTGAAGACCAAGGCTATGATTTGCCGATTAGCACCGTGCGCGGACTGGGTTATCGTCTGGATAAAATCGATATAGCCGGAGAAATGGAAAAGTAGTACAAGGCGGCGAGCCGCAGACAGTACAAAGCGTAGGGCAAGGCGCGCCAATACTGTAATATAGTTGATTCATGACAAATATGAACATTATATTTTTAACCTTAGCTTAGGCGTTTATGCCAGAAAGTACTCGCATGACAAATTGCGTTGGGCATAAATGTCTAAGATACTAATTTATAAAGAAGTAGTCGGATTCTTGAATCCGACAAATTTATATTTTAAGTAATGTCGGATACAAGTATCCGACCTACCCGATTGAAAAATGATTAATTTTGCCATTAATTGACTATACTTTTTCAATTCTTCTACTATAGCGATAACAACCGAGCATAAAGCCCCTATTCATTAACTATGCGGTGAAACGATCGCCGCACCTTCTGCCGCCACCTGCAAACGCCCCCAAGACAATTGCGGATAGTTTTTTTCCAACAGGGTACGCAATGCCGCCTCATCTTGATGATAAATCAGCAGCATGCCGCCGGCATCGCCGCGAATGCTGCCGGCGCCGCTGATTTTTGCTGCGCCGCCGCTATTTTGTATCGCAGCGACAATCGCTTGGCTGGCCGGCGGCACAATGCCGATTCTGTGCAATAAAGATTGATTGTTGGCGATGGCGGCGGCAATCGCCTGCGCGTCTTGATGCTGCAATGCCGTCTGCAAGGCGGTGCTGCAAGCGCCGAAAGCCTGCCACAGCGCTGCATCTTTGCCAAACTGTTCCCGTACCGCTGCCACGCATTCGCCGGTGCTGCTTTGCGGAATCCCTGTCAGCAACCAGTAAAAATCCTGAAGCGGCACATCCAGCGGCTGCGGTTCTTGATTGGCCAGAAGTTGCACGCCGCCGTAAGTAACCGCCGCCGCATCAATCGCGCTGCCCTTGCCATGCTGCAAACGTTCGCAAAAACGAATCCGCGCAAAACGTTCTGCCAAGCTCTGCGGCTGATTGAGCAAATGCTCATATAAAACCATGGTCGCGGCGATAATCGCCGCCGAAGAGCCCATGCCGGCGCCCAAAGGCAAATCCGAGCGGGTATGCAGTTGTCCGGCACGCAGGCGCCCTTCTCCGTTGCGCGTGGGCAGGAAATGTCCAGCAATTTGTGCCAAAGTGTAAAGCATCAAATCATCGGGACGCTGCAAAATGTTTTTTACCGCCAATTCGCCTTTGGCAAAGGCTTCAAAGCGCGCATCGAGCTTATCGCGCAAACTCTGCAAGGCGCTCAGCGGCATGCGTCTGCCGGTGGCGATGCCTGCCAAAGCGGTGCGCAAACTGTTGCCGCGCGAGAGCGGATGAAATTGCACGGTGGTATAACGCGCAACCGCCGCTACGATCGCCGGCTGTCCGTAAACCACCGCATGTTCTCCGCTTAATATGATTTTTCCCGGCGATTGTGCCGTAATATTCATGACCATTCCCTCATTTTTTGCGCAGTATAGCATTACCGGGCAATAAAAAAGCCAAGACGGACGTCTTGGCTTTATTCGCGATTGCGCGATTATTTTTGCGCTTTAGCGGCTTCAATGATCATTTTCATTTGTTCGACGCCGGCTTTGCAACCTGAAACCTTTGCAAAACCTCAAAGCATCTAAGTTGCTTTGGGCTTTTCAACAAAAATGGCATTATGTGCCCAAATTTTACCCATTCACCCTGATTAAACAGCCTATTTCAGGCTGCTTACCGCCTTTTCAGGCAGCAAT
>NZ_JBXGGR010000061.1:0-9383 GCF_056855035.1 Suttonella sp. | reverse complement strand
TGCTTCAGTAAGTTGTTTAATAAGCGGGGTTAGGACCCCATTACTGCCTGTGATGGGCTTGCCTGCTTGGATGGCTTTTAAAGCTTCGTTAAAGTCAAAGTGCTGCATAATGTCATTCCTTGTTTTCTGGATAGTTTATGGGTGTGACACAGTTTTTTGAACACTACCTAAATCTATGCCAATATACAATTGGCATAGATTTTTTTGTATGTGGTTTAAGCATAATTGAATATGGTTAAGCTATATTTATTTTCTTATTATTTATAAAGATACTTTTTGAAAGCTTATACCGCAGGCTTAAAAAGCCTTCATAAGGCGCAATAAGCCGATCAATATGTTTACTTAATGCGGTTTTTTCGGCTTTGCTCAGTCTTTTAATATAAGTGAAATGCTAATCAAGCGGCAATAGAAAATGGCTGTCGCGAATCCTTGCAACGATTAAATATTCTTTGACGAGATAGGTAGAGTTTTTATCTGATTTTTTGAAAATCCAAGGTTTGAAGTTACTTCTTCCAATCTGTATTTGATAGCTGTTTTTCATTAAAGTGCCCGCCGGATAGCAAATAACGTATTTATCTATTTTTTTCCCATATTTGGAATATTCCCAATCGCTGCTAGCTACAATTTCCCAAGGTTGATTGTCAGCGCGGTTGAATAAAGCTAAGGCGGTATAATAAAAGCCTGAAAAGCCGAATATGACAATAGCAGCGAATAAGAAAAAAACAGCTATACTTATCATGACAAACATAAATATGCTGCGCCGAATAATCGTTTGCTGTGCAAAGGAATTGCTAAAACGATATGGTGCATTGAGATTTGAAAGTATCGTAATGTATTCGGTCTTGTCAAGACTGCTACTGGTTGAGAAGGTTTGTTTATAGCGCTTAGCGTCATAAGTAAAAATAAACTGGCAATATTTGTTTCTTCTCGAGTCTCTGCATTGTCCGTAAGCAGAACGAATTTCGGCTGTTGCGGATTTTTCTGAAGGGGTTAAATGCTGTTTATAATATGCGGTATTATGGCAGGCGCTGCGTAAACTGACATCATGAAAACTATGGCAAGGTTTTGGCGGTGGGGGCGGTAAACATAGTGCCGATTTCCTGTGAGTCATTAAGCCAGATATGCCAATCTTCTTTTAACTGATCATTCATGCTGTTATTCATGCCAACAATTGAGATGACAAGTAGCAAACGAATGATTCCTACAATTCTTGGGGCAGTCATTGAAAATTTTTTTGCCTGCAATACGCGATTTGTTTTTGGAAAATAGCCTAAATGAATCATAGAGTGAATTTTGAGAAGTTTTTATTGTTTTCTTTTTCAAAATAAAAAAGCTTCAGCATAAAATGATGTTATGCTGAAGCCTATATCAATAAGGTAAGAAAATAATGTTATTTATCTTTAACCAGACTTTGTACGGCATGATAAATAGAGGCTTTGTTACTTAATTGGGCATTATGCGATAAGCCTTTAAATAATTTTTTATGCTGCGCATCCACATTCATTGCAAAACCGCTGTCGATAGTGGTCAAGCTATCTAAATTAGAAGCTTGTAAATGCCAGTTTGTTTTCATCAACGATTGCGGATTAGGATTGCTTGCAAGCCATTTGAAGTCCGGATGGCTTACTTGCAGGGATTTGCATTGGCGGTGGATGCAGAGATTGGCAAAATCTGAGCCTTTATGCGGTGTGGCGATGGTAACCGCATCTTCTACGAGAATATTTCTAAAGCCCGATTCGTATTTGCTTCCGCCTTGCACGGCGCTGCGAATCACCAAACCGCCCATAGAATGTCCCATTAAATCAACTTTTTGATTATATTTTGTGTAATGATCAAAAATATAATTAGAAAGCGTGCGTCCTAGTTCTTTCCAAGTATTATCACGACCTGTATTGCTGTATAGCTCTGCTAAATTAACATCGCAATTTTTGCTGGCTTTGTAATAAGTAACTGTTTTAACATTAGTAAAGCCTTGCGCTTTTAGTTCTTTTAAGATAGGGCCCCATAATTGACCGCAGTTGATGCTGGCAGAGTCATATGTCATAAATCCATGTACTAATAAGACGGGCGTATCTTTGCTTTGCGTAGCCGGTTGCGCTTGTGCCGCGATTGCCAAGCAAGGAATAAGAGCAAGCCATAGTTTTTTCATAAACATCTCCAGTTAAGTTAAGGAAGGGCAATAATGCCAAGCGCGATTTTATCATTACTAAAAGGTTGAATTAAAGTTATTTATGTTATTAAACGCTGTTTTCTTACACATTAACTGAAATTGCTATGGATTTTCGCTGTGGTTTTCAGCTTGTATCAGCGCCTCGATATGTCTTCGGCATTGGCGGCGCTGCGATTCGGTCAAACCCCCGACAATTTCCAGATTTAAATCTAAAGGCACGGGCATGCCGCCGTTTTTCGGCATGACTGCCAAGAGATAAGCATTGCCCTGATGCTCAAAAAGATAGGGTGAGAAATATTTGCCTTCAATGAGTAAGCGATAGGGTTTTTTCTTAGGGTTTTTTCGCGGAATATTGACGATATAGCGCTTTTTCGTATGGTGAAAATCCTCCAATCCGACCAACAGCCAAGGTTGTCCTTGCCATGCGTATAAAGCGGCTAATCGGCGTCGCTTCCACGGCAGCCATAAAAATAGCGTAAATAAGGTTATGCCAATCAAAACAAAGCCGGTTGCATGGAAAAATAGCCATGCCAGACTGCGGCTGCCAAGTTTTTCCATGGCAAAACTGTTGCTGAAGCGCGGCGGATTGCCGCCGTCGCTAAGCAATTGCAAGGGCGGCAAAGCCTTAGGGCGGCTGCCGAAAAAGACGGTTTTTTGTTTGATGAATCTGTCTTGATGATAAATAAAAATGCGGCAGGTACTGATGCTGCGGCTTTGCCAGCAATAGCTTTCGGGGTGGACTTCTGCTTCCGGCACCGGTTGATAATGATGGCGTAGTCGCCAGTCTTGCCACAAGGTGCGCGTATTGTCGCGCTCCATATAGACAATGGCGCTACCTAGAGCGAAAAGCATGGCGCAAATCAGGTAAGTGAAAAAAGTCGATAAATGCCCCATGCGTTTGATATAGGGGCGGGTACTTTGGGGAAAGCCGAGAAAACTGCCGAGAATGAACATGATGTTTTTCTATAAATCTGCGTATGATAGATAGAATGTTGCGGTATTATCGTAACATTTTAGACTTGATATAGTCAAAGAATTGAAAAAGTATTACGGCGTTGGCGCGCCTTGCCGTACGCTCTTATACTGTCTGCGGCTCGCCGCCTTGTACTACTTTTTCACTTCTCCGACTATAAATTATGCCGCTAAACGGCTTTTTTGCCGCCTAATCGCGTACAATAAGCGCAAAATCGATAAGGAGAGAACATGGAAGCCATTAAACGGGAATTGTTGGCGCAATTTGCTCAAGGGCAGGCATTTTGCCGCATGTGCTATCAGGGGCAGAATTATGTGCTGCCGGTGGCAGTGGACAATAGCCTTCAATTGGAAGATTTATTGGAAATTGAGCGGCAAAAAACGGCGGTAATGGAGAATTTGCAGCGCTTTATGCAAGATAAGTCCTACAATCATATGCTGCTCTGGGGCGCGAGAGGCACAGGAAAATCCTCTTTGATTTGCGCCGCTTTTCAGACTTTGGCGGGGCAGGGCTTAAAACTCTTGCAATTGGCTTGTGACGATTTGCAGGATTTGGCTTTTCTGCTGTGGGTATTGGCGCAAACCCAAGACAAATTCCTGATTTATATCGATGATTTGTCCTTTTCAGATAATGACGACAGTTACCGCGCCTTAAAAGCCGTGCTGGACGGCTCGATTACCGGCATGGCAAAAAATGTGATGCTCTGTGTTACCTCTAACCGCCGCCATTTGCTCAGCGAAAGTCATCGTTCTGATGATGCCATTCATCCCGAAGAAGATGTGGAAGAGCAAATCTCTCTTGCCGAACGCTTCGGTTTGCGTCTGTCCTTCCATCCGCTGTCGCAGCGCCAATATTTGGATATGGTGGCACATTGGGCTTTGCGTCACGGCTTGACTTATGATGACAGTTTGCAACAGCAGGCATTGCAATTTTCTTTGGCACGCGGCAGCCGCAGCGCGCGTGTTGCCGAACAATTCGTACGCCAGATAGGGCAATAAGATGCACCTTGCCTTGTTTCAGCCGCAAATACCGCCTAATACGGGCAATATCATTCGTCTTTGCGCCAATACCGGCGCGCAATTGCACATTATCCATCCCACCGCTTTCGGCTGGGACGACAAACGTCTGCGCCGCGCCGGACTGGATTATGCCGAATTTGCCAGCGTGCAGCATCACGATTCATGGCAGGACTTCGCCGCTTATGTCGCGCAATATTTGCCGCAGTCGCGCATTTGGGCATTGACCACGCGCGGCACACATAGCGTTTTTGATGCGCGTTTTGCCGCCAAAGACGTGCTGCTTTTCGGCAGCGAAACCGCAGGTTTAAGCGAGGAAATTCATCAGGCGCTGACAAGTGAACAAAAATTGCGCCTGCCTATGCAGGCGCATTCCCGCAGCTTGAATCTTTCCAATGCGGCGGCGGTGGTTTTGTATGAAGCCTTACGGCAGACGGGATTGCCATAATCGTTTGAAAAAGGGACGTCCTAAAAAAGAGCGAGTGATAAAGAAGGAAAATAAATAAGCGCCGCTAGGGCGCTTATCGTTTTATTTGCCTGTTTCGCGCAGGCTGACGGTAAGGTTTAAGACCAATTTGTCTGCATCGCTGTCGGGGTCGATGGCGTAATAGCCTTGCCGTTCCAGCTGGTAACTGGTGCCGATGTCCGCTCTTGTGGCGGGTTCGGCTTTGGCATGATCCAGTACTTGCAGGGAGTTGGGGTTCAGCGTATCGAGGAAGTTTTCCGCCGCCATCGGATTGGCTTGATTGAATAAGAGCCCGTAATGGCGGACTTTGGCATCGACGGCATGCGGGGCGGAGACCCAATGAATCACGCCGTTGGCTTTGTAGCCTTCAGGGTTTTTGCCCAGCGTGTCGGGATCATGACGGCATTTGAGTTCGATGATATTGCCGGCTTCGTCTTTGATAACTTCTTCGCAGGTAATGACGTAAGAACCGCGCAGGCGTACGCTTTCGCCCAAGGCGAGGCGTTTCCATTTGGCAGGCGGATTTTCGCTGAAATCTTCCGCTTCAATGTAGAGGGTGTTGGAGAAGGGGACTTCGCGTTCGCCCATTTCGGGGTTTTGCGGATGATTGGGCAGGCGGTAGATTTCTTCATGCCCTTCGGGAAGGCTGCTAATGCTGAGTTTGATCGGGTTGAGCACGACCATGCGGCGCGCGGCTTCGGTGTTGAGGGTGTCGCGGATGACATTTTCAAAATAGCTGATTTCGATGGTGCCGTCGGCTTTGCTGATGCCGATTTTTTCGCAGAAGCGGCGCAGCCCCGAAGCTGGGATGCCGCGGCGGCGCAGTCCGGCAATGGTGGGCATACGCGGATCGTCCCAGCCGTTGACGTGGTTTTCCTGCACCAGTTGTATGAGGCGGCGTTTGGACAGGACGGTGTATTCCATGTTTAAGCGCGCAAATTCGATTTGCTGCGGGTGGCAGGGCGTTTCCAGCGTGCTGAGCACCCAGTCGTAGAGCGGACGGTGGTCTTCAAATTCCAAGGTACAGAGGCTGTGCGTGATGCCTTCAATCATATCCGAGAGACAGTGGGTGTAGTCGTACATGGGATAGACTTTCCAATCGTCGCCGGCATGGAAGTGGGCGGCATGGCGGATGCGGTAAATCACAGGGTCGCGCATGTTGATATTGGGTGATGCCATATTGATTTTGGCTCGCAGAACATGGCTGCCGTCAGGATGTTTGCCGGCGACCATTTCGTCGAATAGTTGACGGTTTTCTTCGGGACTGCGGTCGCGGTAAGGGCTGTTGGTGCCGGGCTCGGTTAAGGTGCCGCGGTTGGCGCGGATTTCTTCGCCGTTTTGCGAGTCCACATAGGCGGCACCTTGGTCGATGAGTTGGTAGGCGTATTCGAGTAGTTCGGGGAAGTAGTCCGAGGCATGGCGGAGTTTGTGCCATTCAAAGCCGAGCCAATGTACGTCTTTTTTAATCGCGTCCATGTATTCGGCATTTTCTTTTTCAGGATTAGTGTCGTCGAAGCGCAAATTGCAGCTGCCGCCGAATTCATTTGCCATGCCGAAATTCAGGCAGATGGATTTGACGTGTCCAAGGTGTAAATAGCCATTAGGTTCGGGCGGAAAGCGCGTGCAGACTTTGCCGTCGTTTTTGCCTGCCGCAAGGTCATTAGCAATGATATTGCGGATAAAATTTGCCGCTGGTATTTCGCTCATAATATTCTCTTTTTGCCTGATAGACTGCTAAAATGCCGCATTTTAGCAGATTGGAAAAGCCTATGCGCATTCGCTCTTCATTCTTTTTCTTCTCGCCGGCTTTATTGTCTTTGTTGTTGTCGGGCTGTAGCGGTGCTCCGCCGACGGTGTCTTCCGCGCCCTCGGCTTCGTCTTATTATGTCTTGCCTAGCCATGGCGACAGACGTTTTCATAATGAAAGCCAACCGGCGGTGCATTTGCAGGACAGCGCCTGCGATTTGCTGGCGGATCGCCCGCATTGGCGGGGAGCTTTGCAGGATGTGAAGTTGCGTTGGAATATGGAGCCGGCGTTTATTCTGGCGTTTTTGCATCAGGAGTCGCGTTTTAATCCGACGGCGCTGAGTTCTTCTTTTGCCTACGGCTATGCGCAGATTAAAGACGATAGTTGGGATTGGTATTTGCTCAAAACGCAGAATAAGGGCGGCGGTCGCGAACGTTTTGACGATGCGGTGGATTTTATCGGTTTTTATGCCAATCAAAATGTGAAGCGCAACCGTGTTCAATTAAATGACATTAAAAATCAATATCTTGCTTATCATGAGGGCATGGGTGGTTTTGAATCGGGCAGTTATCTAGCAAAGCCTTGGCTGCTGACGGTTTCGGATAAGGTCAGGGATCGTGCCGCCTTTTATCAGGCGCAATTGCTGGAATGTCCGATTTGATTTGGCAGATGCCGCAGGATAATGCGGCGATTCGGGCAGCTTTTGCGGCGGGCAGGGCTTTTGCTTATCCGACGGAAGCGGTTTGGGGTATCGGTGCCAATCCTGCCGATGAGGCAGCGGTGCAGGCGGTGATTGCCTTGAAAGCGCGTCCTGCGGAAAAAGGCTTGATTATGGTGGCGGCGGATTGGTCGCAGTTAGACGGCTGGATTGCGCCTTTAGCGGCTAGCGAGATTGCGGCGATGCAGGATCTGCAAGACGAGCGTGCCACGACTTTCGTAGTAAAAGCAGGACATAAAACGGCGGCAGCGGTCTGCGATGCGGCGACAGGGCGGGTGGCGGTGCGGATTTCTCATCATCAGACGGTGCAGGCATTGTGCCGCTTGCTGGAGCAGCCTTTATTATCGACATCTGCTAATCCGGCAGGACAGGCAGCGGCCTTGGATTTGGCGCAGGTACGTCGCTATTTTCCGGATTTGCCCTGTGTGATGGGCGAGGTGGAGGGCGCGAAGCGTCCGAGCAGAATTATAGATTGGCAAACAAAAGCGATATTGAGGGAATAATGAAAATCGGTATTTTAGGTGGCGGACAGTTAGGGCGGATGTTTTTGCAGGAAGCGGCGAATTATCCATTGAAAGTCAAAATATTGGATCCTGACCCGCAGGCACCTTGCGCGCATTTGTGCGATGAATTCGTCTGCGGGGATTTTAATGATGAGGCGACGGTTTTTGCTTTCGGGCAGGACTGCGATGCAATCGGCATCGAGATTGAGCATGTCAATGTCGCGGCGCTGAAGCGTTTGCAGGCGCAGGGCAAAAGGATTGTACCGGAGCCGGCGGTGCTGGAAATCATTCAAGACAAGGGGCGGCAGAAAGCCTTTTATGCCGAGCACGGCATTCCTACTGCGCCGTTTTATCTTGCCGCCAATGCTGCTGACATTGATACGCAGGCATTACCTTTTGTGCAGAAAACGCGCGCCGGCGGCTATGACGGCAAAGGTGTGCAAATCATCAGAAATGCGGCGGATGCGGTGCAATTATGGGATGTGCCGAGCGTGATTGAAACCTTGTGTCCGATTGATAAGGAAATCGCCTTGATTTTTGTCGCCGACGGCAAAGGCGATGTGCGAACTTACCCTGCGGCGGAAATGGTTTTTGATCCCGTGCTGAATTTGGTGGACGTGGTGCAGATGCCGGCAGAAATCGGCCCCGAGATTGCGGCGCAAGTCGATAAGATTTGCCGGCAATTGGCGGCGGCATTTGCCGGTGCGGGCGTCTTTGCGGTGGAAATGTTTGTTACGCAGAGCGGCGAGGTCTGGGTCAATGAAACCGCTTGCCGTGTGCATAATAGCGGACACCCCAGTATCGAGGCTTGCCCCAGTTCGCAGTTCGACCAAATGCTGCGCCTATTGGCGGATTATCCTTTGGGCAGCACGCAATTATTATCCGCCGCCGCCATGATTAATCTGATTGGCGCGGAAGGCGAGCAAGGCGCGGCGGAAATGCGCGATTTGCCCGCCTTATTGGCGCAAGAGCAGGTATATTTGCATTGGTACGGCAAACATCAGGTGCGTTCGGGGCGCAAAATGGGACATATTACCCTGACCGCGCCCGATACGGCGGCGCTGAAGGCGAAAATCGCAGCGCTTAAACAAGAGATTCATTTAGAGATTACGGCGAAAAAATGACAGAAAAAACATCAGCGAAAATCGGCATCATTATGGGCAGCGACAGCGATTTGCCGATTATGCAGGCGGCGGTGCAAGTGATTGCGGAATTTAATGTTGCGGCGGAATTGACCATCGTCTCTGCCCACCGCACGCCGGAGCGGCTTTTGCAATACGGCAAAACGGCACATCTACGCGGTTTGGAAGTCATCATCGCCGGTGCAGGCGGCGCGGCGCATTTGCCGGGTATGGTGGCTTCGCTGACGCCGCTGCCGGTCGTTGGCGTGCCGATTTTATCGAGCAATTCGATTGACGGCTGGGATTCGGTTCTCTCGATTTTGCAAATGCCTGCCGGCGTACCTGTGGCAACGGTGGCATTAAATGGTGCAAAAAACGCCGGCTTGCTGGCGCTGCGCATTTTAGCGGCAAGCAATGAGAACATTCGCGAGCAAATGCTGTCTTATCAAGAAGAAATGGCGCAATCTGTTTTGACGAAAGCGGAGCAGCTGCGGCATCTGTATCCCTGCGAATTTAAGCCTGAATAAGCTAGGGTCTGTTGACATATGTTGAATTAATGGCATACTATTGATATGAACAGATTAATGCTAAGTGATGCCCAATGGGCCAAGATAGAGCCGCTTTGCGCCGGTAAAGTCACAGATGCCGGAAGAAGCGCAAAAGACAACC